>NZ_AP022321.1:1802500-2097818 GCF_013393365.1 Veillonella nakazawae | reverse complement strand
GACGTGCCTCTTGTGTATAACTATTGCGATAAATGTGTATAACTTTAGGAATAATGTGTATAACTCTTGTGAAAGCTGTGGAAAAACCTGTTATTCCTGTGAATAACCTGTGCACAACCTGTGAATAAGTGAAAATAAAATTCTCTTCCAACCAGATAATAACTGACTTTATAGATTACACAGGTTAAAAGAGAAAAAATGTGGATAACCTTAAAAGTTATCCAACAAAAACTTATAAAAATATATACTTTTTCCTAATTTCAGTTATGATTGTACCAAAAAATCACTAGTTTGTCATTTATTCTGTGGATAACTTTTGATTATCTGAAGGAGAAATGTTAATAACTCAGTAATTATCTCATCTTTTGTTCATCAATTACTTTTGGGGGAGGACTGAAAACTACTTTTATCGAATTACAATTTGTATATGAACTATATTTAACTAAGTAACGATGAGTTATAAATCTAATTTTTATCCATCTATTTTTACATTTGTTTCTAGATTACTTTTAGGAAGGGATTGATACTAATTTTCTCGCTCCATTCTGACGCAAGTCGCTTAAAAATTAGTATCAATCCCCTTTCTAACAATAATAGATAACCATGTTAATAAATAATAATTGTGGAAAAGTAATCTAGAAACTATCCAATCATCGTTACTAAACAATAAACTTCTGTTCATAAAACAAATTGTAATTTTATATGGCGTAGAGGGAAAAGGGAGAAAACCACATCTATTCCTCCCCTCTTTCTAACTAGAGATCAAAAGGTAAATTTGTCTTATATAAAAAGATTAGAATGTGAGTTCTTGTGTTGTTATAAATTGATGTTACGTTTACATCGTGTAGTGGTGTGTAAGTTGACATTAGGATTTACTTAGGGAGGGAATATAGGGTCCTTTTGAGCGACTTTACGCGTCGTATGGAGCGATGAAAGAGCCCTCCTCCCCCTGGAAACGTAACATCATTCCCTATCTCCTTCCCAGAGGATAAAATGTAAAATTTGTTAAATCTTAGATCCGTATTCTGAAAGACTTTTATTGATTTGCTATAAAAACTGATACTACTTTTTATACTGGTGGTAGGTGTTATAGTAGTCATTAGAATATGTTGGGAGCAGGAATAGATGTGGATTTTTGACCGAAACGTGTCGTATGGAGGGAGAAAACCACATCTATTCCTCCCCTCTCTAACCAGAGATCAAAAGGTAAATTTGTCTTATATAAAAGATTAGAATGTGAGTTCTTGTATTGCTGTAAATTGATGTTACGTTTACATCGTGTAGTGGTGTGTAAGTTGACATTAGGATTTACTTAGGGAGGGAATATAGGGTCCTTTCGAGCGACTTTACGCGTCGTATGGAGCGATAAAGGAGCCCTATATTCCTCCCCTTGGAAACGTAACATCAATTATTGGATGAAATGTGTGATAGAATTATTATAGAAATACAAGAACTCACAAGCAGAATGCCTTTATTATATTGACAAATTTACGTTTTAACTCTATAATTACCCTGTTATGGTATAAGTAAAACAATACAAATGACGAGGAGGTGTTTTACTAATGAAACGTACTTACCAACCAAATACTCTTTGGAGAAAACGTACCCATGGTTTCCGTGAACGCATGAAAACTATCGGTGGCCGTCTCGTTTTAAAAAGAAGACGTGCAAAAGGCAGAAAACGCTTATCTGCATAATATAATAGCTGTTAGGCAGGAGAAAAAACTTGGCGCTGCTGCCAAGTTTTTCTATTCTTAGGACTTAAGGACAATGCATATGGATTATTGCCTCGATAAAGCAAGACGACTGACGCACAATAATGAATATCGCCTTGTGTATAAGCACGGAAAATACGAAGTAGGCCGTATGTGTGTACTCTATCGTATGCCCGTGGCGAAGCAATCTACGCGCATTGGTTTTGTAACCGGCAAAAAGGTTGGTTGTGCTGTTGAGCGCAACCGAGCTAGACGGCTCATGAAAGAGGTGTATCGCCTCAATCAACATTCCATACGCGAAGGGTATCATATCGTAATTGTTGGACGTGGCCCTCTGAAAAACGCTACCTACGAAAAAGCGGAAAAGGAAATTTTGTATCTCTTGCGAAAAAGCAAATTGTTGATACAAAATGATAAATAGGACCACAAGTTAGAAGGCTTTGGTCCTTTTTTGTGTATATGGAGGTTTCCATGAAACGCTGTATAACTACGCTTTTACGACTTTTAATTAGGTTCTATCAGCTTGCCATATCTCCCTTAAAACCTGGATGTTGCCGTTATTATCCGACATGTTCCACATATACTTTGCAGGCCATCGAAAAATATGGTCCTTTGAAAGGTAGCTGGATGGGTTTAAAACGCATTCTTCGCTGCCATCCTTTCCACAAGGGTGGCTACGATCCAGTTCCTTAACCTACGAGGGTTTAGGCTGGTTTTGCGTTTTGTGAAAGCAACTTTCACAAAAAACATCTAGCACAGTTTTGGAAATACCTGAGCATCTGTATGGATGAAATTTAGACCATACCATAACGATATATAGATGCGCAAAGGACGGTTTCGGACTGTAAGAAAAAGGAGAAACAATGGAATTCTTAAGTAGTATATTCCACCCTATCGTTGAATTGATGACTACATTGGTAACCTATGCGTTCCAATTAACTCAAATGGTAGGCTATCCAAGCTACGGTGTGGCTATTATCCTTTTAACAATCGTTATTAAAGCGGTTTTGGCACCACTTACTGTAAAACAAATCAAATCCATGAAGGCTATGCAAGAGTTACAGCCTCACATGAAAGAATTGCAAGATAAATACAAAAACGATCCTGCAAAACTTCAAGCGGAAATGGGTGCATTGTACAAAGAAATGGGCGTTAACCCATTGGCTGGTTGTTTGCCTCTATTGGTGCAAATGCCATTCTTGATCGCTATCTTCTATGCTTTACAAGGCTATCCATACGATCAAAACTATGTACAATTCTTATGGCTTCCTAGTCTTGGCGAACCAGATCCAATGTACATCTTGCCAGTATTGAGTGCATTATCTACATGGATTATGTCCAAGCAAACTAGTAGCGGTGCAACTGGTGCTGCTGCGCAACAACAAAAGATTATGACAATCTTTATGCCTTTATTCATTGGTTACATCTCCCTTAACTTCCCATCTGGCTTAGTTATTTACTGGATCGTATCCAATGTATTCCAATTTGTGCAACAACATTTCATTTACAAAAGCTTAGAAGCTAAGAAATAGGAGACACTATGGAATTTATCGATGTATCTGCTAAAACCATTGAAGATGCCATTGCCAAAGGCGTAGCTCAATTGGCTGCAGAAGGCCAAGAATTGGTAGAAACTAAAGTCTTGGAACAACCTTCTAATGGTTTCTTGGGCATTGGTCGAAAACCAGCAGTTGTTCGTTTATTCTTCACAGCTATGGCAAAAACTGCTACTGTGGAAGAAGTAGCTAAAGCAGAAGAACAATCTGTAGCTGTTGCATCCGAGCCGGTAGCAACAAGTGAAACAGAAGTACAAGATACAGCAGTTGAAACTTCTGAAGGTGATGTTGTAGAAAAACCTTCTAAAAAGGAACTTTCAAAAGAAGATCAACAAGAAATTGCTGAAAAAGGTAAACAATTCCTCGATGATATGTTTACTCAAATGGGCCTCACTGTAGTTATCGAAAAAATGATGACTAAAGATAAGATTACATTCCAAGTACACGGCGAAGATTTAGGTATTTTGATCGGTAAACATGGTCAAACATTGGATGCTATTCAATACTTAACAAATCTCGTGGCACACAAGGATGTATCTGGCCACTGCCACATCGTTGTAGATGTGGAAAATTACCGTTCTCGTCGAGAAGAAACATTGGTGAATCTCGCGAAACGCTTGGCTTCTAAGGTGAAACGCAACCGTCAAAAGGTTTCCTTGGAACCGATGAATGCTTTTGAACGTAAAATCATTCACACTGCCCTTCAAGGGGATAAAAACGTTGTTACTAACAGTGAAGGGGACGAACCGTTCCGTCACGTTGTGATTATGTACAAAAAATAATATAGTGGTGCAGCTTTTAAGTGACTGATATTCTCGGTTGCTTGAGGGCTGCCCCCTTTATTCTTTAGGTTATGGTGAAAGCTAACCTAAGTTAATCTTCGCATGCAAAGATTAGTTTAGTTTAACTTTCACAGGCGAAGAACATATACAAAAGCAAATACTAGATAATCGAAATACGGAGATATGTATGTATATAGATGATACAATAGCGGCCATTGCGACGCCGCCCGGCATCGGCGGGGTTGGTATTATTCGGGTCAGCGGCAAGGATAGTTTTCCTATTGTAAATAGCCTGTTCAAGAGCGCTGGCACCGTTCCTTTGATGGACCGCCAAAACAGAACGATACAATACGGGACGATTGTGGACCCTGCAACGAACAAGACCATCGACGAGGTTCTTGTATTATTAATGAAAGGCCCTCATTCTTACACGGCAGAGGATGTGGTGGAAATTCAGTGTCACGGCGGTATTGTGCCGGTTCGACAAATTTTGAAATTGCTCGTAAATCACGATGTGCGTATGGCTGAAGCCGGCGAATTTACGAAGCGTGCCTTTATGAACGGACGTATCGACCTCACTCAAGCAGAGGCGATCATTGATATTATTGAAGCGAAAACGGAGGACTCCCTCTCTCTCGCTGTATCGCAGCTGGACGGTACAGTTTCGTCCTTTGTAAAAGATGTGCGTGAACAGCTCATCGCCATGATTGCTCATTTAGAGGTAACTATCGACTATCCAGAAGAGGATATCGAGGACGTAACGAGCCAAGAGGTTCGCGAGCAGCTAGAGCCTATTTTGAAAGCTATGGACGATTTGTTGTCTACGGCGAACACAGGTCGCCTCATTCGCGACGGTATTACGACGGTTATTGTAGGCCGTCCAAATGCAGGTAAATCGAGCCTTATGAACGCTCTCTTGCGCGAAAACCGCGCTATTGTAACGGATATTCCTGGGACGACGCGGGATAGTATTGAAGAATATATGACCGTAGAAGGCATTTCTCTGCGCCTCATCGATACGGCAGGTATTCGCGATACTCAAGATACGGTAGAAGCCCTCGGCGTGGAGCGTGCTCGCGATTATATTAATAAAGCAGATATCGTGCTTTGTGTTATCGACGGGTCTACTCCATTAACCCCTGAAGAAATCGAAATTTTGACCTCTGTCAGCGGTTTGAATACCATCGTACTCCTCAATAAGTCCGACGTGGCACAAATCGTTACAGACGAAAATATTAAAGAACACGGGACTTTTACAGCTATTGAGCGCATTAGTGCTAAAGAAGGCGAAGGCTCTGCAGTTCTCTCTAAATGGGTACAAGAACTCGTCTACGGCGGTCGCGTTAAACAAGACAATAGCGCCATGATCAGTAACGTGCGCCACATCAGCCTCATGGAACAAGCGAAGACTCAAGTCGAACAAGCCCTCTCCTCCATCGACATGGGCATGCCAGTAGACTTTGTAGCTACCGACCTGCGTAGCGCCTGGGAACTACTAGGTGACATCACGGGCGACACCATTCGAGAAAGCATGATCGACGAACTATTCAGTCGTTTTTGTTTAGGGAAATAAAAGTAAAAGTAGGGTGTGAGCTAACAGAGGAGCGTTAGCGACGATGGGAGCCACACATCACTTTAGTCGGAGCGTGCAATTTTTCGAAGAAAAATGCCCAGCGAGCGACCTGTACTCAGGGTCAAATCCAAGCATCACTTTAAAATTTTCACAGTGAGGAACTGTGCTCTGGATTAAACCCACACATCACTTTGGTCGGAGCGTGCAATTTTCCGAAGGAAAATGCCCAGCGAGCGACCTGTACTCAGGGTCAAATTCAAGCATCACTTTAAAATTTTCACAGTAAGGAACTGGACCCTGAGATATTTTGCCTCGTAGTTTTGAATAAAATATACTTTCACAATAAGATAAGTAATAAATATAAGGAATTCAATTGATATGTACACAGTAGATAATTATGATGTCATCGTCATCGGTGGTGGTCATGCTGGTTGTGAGGCGGCTCTTGCCGCTGCCCGCATGGGTCATCGTACGTTGATGGCGACCATCAGTTTAGATAACATTGCGCTTATGCCATGTAATCCTGCCGTTGGAGGTCCTGGTAAAAGCCATCTTGTTTATGAACTTGACGCTTTAGGCGGTCAAATGGGTATTAACGCAGATGCTACGGCTATTCAAATGCGTATGCTCAACATGGGTAAAGGCCCTGCAGTGCATTCATTGCGCTGTCAATCTGATAAAATCAAATACCAACATTTGATGAAACAAACCATTGAAAATACAGAGAACCTCAATGTTAAGCAAATCATGGTAACGGAGCTTAAGGTTGAGGACGGCAAGGTAACAGGTATCGTTACAGAACTTGGCGAATTCTATGGTGCTAAGGCTGTTATTCTTTGTACAGGTACCTACTTGAAAGGTAAAATCCTCATCGGCGATATCGATTATGTAGGTGGCCCAAATGGTCAACGCGTAGCGGAACATTTCTCTCAATCATTGCTCGACAATGGCATTGAGTTGATGCGCTTCAAGACTGGTACGCCAGCCCGTGTAGATAAACGTACGCTTAACCTTGAAAATATGGAGGTTCAAGAAGGCGATACACATCATCACTCCTTCTCCTTTATGGATGAATGGATCAACCGCAATGAAGACGTATGTTGGTTGACCTATACTAACAAAGAAACGCACGAAATCATTACGAGCAATATTCACCGTGCCCCTATGTATAGCGGTAAAATCGAAGGTGTAGGCCCTCGTTACTGTCCTTCTATCGAAGATAAAGTAGTGCGCTTTGCCGATAAAGAACGCCATCAATTATTCGTAGAACCAGAAGGTACTAGTACAAACGAAATGTACGTGCAAGGCATGAGTACTTCCCTTCCTATGGACGTACAATATGCATTCCTTCGCACCATTCCAGGCCTTGAAAATGTAGAAATCATGCGCCCTGCGTATGCTATTGAATACGATTGCTTGAACCCAACGCAATTGACGCCAGCCCTTCAAGTAAAACATATTGAAGGCCTCTACTCTGCTGGTCAAGCTAATGGTACATCTGGCTATGAAGAAGCCGCTGCACAAGGCTTAATGGCTGGTATTAATGCTGCTTTATGGCTTGAAGGTAAAGAACCTTTTATCCTTGCTCGCTCCGAAGCATATATCGGTGTTCTCATCGATGATCTTGTAACAAAAGGTACGAATGAACCATACCGCATGATGACAAGTCGCAGTGAATATCGTTTATTGCTTCGCCAAGATAATGCAGACATGCGCCTTACTGAAAAAGGTCGTGCTATTGGTCTTGTAAAAGACGATCGTTGGGCTAAATTTACAGCAAAGAAAGCTGCTATTGACGAAGCAATGGATATGTTACGAAATACACCTGTAAATCCATCTAAAGAAACACAAGCTTTGCTTGAAAGTTTAGGTACAGCACCTATTAGAACAGGTATTCATGCTTATGATTTAGTAAAACGTAATGAACTTTCCTACGCTATCGTAGCCGATGCATTTGGATTAAAACGCTATACTCCTGACGTAGAAGAAGCTGTTGATATCTCCATTACGTATGAAGGTTATATCAAAAAGCAAATGGACCAAGTCGACAAGGTTCGTAAATTAGAAGAAAAAATTCTTCCAAAAGAATGGGATTATACAGAAATTAAGGGCATCTCCCTTGAAGCACAACAAAAGCTCAATAAAATCCGCCCTCACTCCATCGGCCAAGCAAGCCGTATCTCTGGCGTATCCCCGGCGGATGTATCTGTACTGTTGATCCAACTAGAACAATACAATCGAAGTAAATAATTGTGATAAGCAATCATATAATCGAAAAAGCTAGCTAATCGTTACGATTAACTAGCTTTTTTAGTAAATATTTATAGTTTTAATTAGCTTAATGGTTTAGACCAATCTTCAACTTCTAATTGATTTACTCTTTTAAACTCTTTTGTATTATTAGTAACAATGGTAAGACCCTTTGACTTTGCGTGGCTTGCAATGAGTAGATCCATAGGACCAATAACTTTTCCTTGTGATTGTAAATCGGCTTTTATTTTTCCATATTCCTCAGCAGCGTGGCTGTCAAAATCAACAATTTGGATAGGTGATAATAAAAGTGTTAAAGCTAATCTATTTTTATCTTTTGATTGACTTTTTTCTACACCATGCATTAACTCAGCATATGTAATTGATGATATACAGATATCTGAAGGATGATGCTTTAAAATTTTTTGTAGTACAACTTCTGGCTCTTGTTTGATAGCATAAATACATATATTAGTATCTAACATATACTTCATAAGGTTTCACGCTCCTGATGATCAATATCTTCCCGTCCGTTATACATAAAATCATCTGTAAATAATGATAAACCGGCTACAAATCCTGCCCACTCATCGTCTTTTGGCATAAGTAAAACTACATTTCCTATTTTGTTGATGATTACTTCATCACCATTAAACCGAAATTCTTTTGGTAATCGTACAGCCTGGCTGCGGCCATTTTCGAATAGCTTTGCTGTGGTCATACATATCACCTCCTTGTTAATAAAAGTATATACCTTGATATATATTTTAGCAAGGTATAATCTTGTATACATATTATAATAGGATTTTTCTGTATATTTATATGAATATTTATAAAACTCTTACTATTCTATGTATAAAATATGTACACCAGAGAAGTACATTGAGTGTACATTCAGAATAGACAAAATATTTTGTAAGTGAAGAAAAATTCATGGTGATAAATTAGAAATAAACTGTGAAATTTAGTTGTTGAAAAGATGAAGATGAAATTGAAAAAAGATGGACCGATTTCTCAATTAATTATTTTAAATGATAATGCAGGTATAAAATTTCTCCCCTACCCTATTTTGTGTTACGCAAGTCCTATATATTTATTTGTAAATGAGAATAAATTGAGAATATGCTATAATATAAAGAAAAATGACTTAAATATTTCGCTTATATAATCATTTTATTAGTTTTCGTATATAAACTTATATAAAATAGATTAAAAACGCCGTAGAATGCAAATTTTTGAGTTTTATAGGGTTTGAAATAAGAAATACTATTCTACTATCTTATATATTGTTGATTACCTGGATTTGTTTATATGATGTATCATATGACATGAGATTTTCTAACTATGTGTCGTTTACTTTTACAATCATATAAATATCTGATAATTTATTAGGAGTACTTATGAAAGAGAAATACGATGTGCCTATAGCACCTGAGTCTGAATTTGTTTCATACATGATGGAGCAAATGAGCCAATTTGGTTTGCCTTGTACGGAAGAGCAGGCGAAGGACTTTTATGTGTATTACGCGCGCATGATTGAAACAAATAAATATCTCAACCTCACCGGTATTACAGATATGAAAGAAGTTGTAGTGAAGCACATGATTGACTCCCTCTCTTGCTACGATCCAAATATTATTAAATCTGGCATGTCTATCATCGATGTTGGCACTGGTGCTGGTTTCCCTGGTATTCCGTTGGTAATCTACGACCGTAGCCTTAAGGTTACGCTGTTTGATTCTTTAAAAAAACGTCTTACCTTCCTTGAATCCATTATGGATGAGCTACAGTTGACGAACTGTACTACTTTACATGGCCGTGCAGAGGATCTTAGTCATCAAGATTACCGTGAAAGCTTCGATATCGCTACGAGTCGTGCAGTGGCACGTTTACCTATTCTCTTAGAATGGACTGTGCCATATGTTAAAGAAGGTGGCTACGTTATTGCCTTAAAAGGTGCTATCTACGAAGAAGAAGTGGGAGAATCCAATAAAGCCCTTAGCACATTAAAAGCAAAGATTGAAGAAGTACGTACTGTTACACTTCCAACCTTGGATGATAAACGAGCAATCCTGTACATTAAGAAAACAGGTAAAACACCTAAACAATACCCACGTAAACCAAAAGAAATTAAAGACAAGCCGTTAGTATAACTTATTAGTGCTATCTCGTAATAGCGGATAATAGAAAACAATTGATACCTATACAAAAGAGGATGCAAACCTAAGATTTGCATCCTCTTTCTCTTTGTACGCCGAATAGGCATGATTAAACCCCCAGTTAAACTGGGGGTCGATAAAAAATTCTTAGAGAAAAGGAAAGAACCTCCTAGTGATAGAATGAAGTTGGTCTGGCAACCACAACATTTCAACATAGGAGGTTCAATGTCAATGAATGACGTAAAAAGCTTATCACATAGTAAATGGAGATGCAAATATCATATTGTTTTTGCTCCAAAGTATAGAAGACAAATAATTTATGGTCGGATAAAAGCTGATGTAGGTAAAATTTTAAGAGATTTATGTAAGAGAAAGAATGTAGAGATTATAGAGGCGGAATGTTGTCCAGATCATATTCATATGCTAGTAACGATACCACCACATTTAAGCGTATCGAGTTTTATGGGATATTTAAAAAGCAAAAGTAGCCTCATGATATTCGATAAACACGCAAATTTAAAATATAAGTATGGAAATAGACATTTCTGGTGTAGAGGATATTATGTGGATACGGTAGGACGATATGAAGGAGCGATAAAAGAGTATATTCGCAATCAACTACAAGAGGATATAGCGCAAGATACATTAAACTTTAAAGAATACACCGACCCGTTTACGGGTGAGCCAGTAAAATAGGCAAAACAAAAGCCCCCGAGTAGGGGGCAGCCAGTGGTAATAGAGTGGTTGTCAGATCATTCAATGCCCTCTTTAGAGGGCCACCACTAGAGAAAGACCCTTATAGGGTCAGAGCAAACCACCCGTTCTACGGGTGGTTATGATTTCTTATCCTATGATAATCTTACAATGACCTATACGTGGTCAATGATATGTAATGTTGTATCAATATCGTTTAAAGGCATAATATGTACGCCTGCAGCGATTTTTTTGATTTGTTCCAAGGTTTCGATAGCGATTTCTGTACCCGCTTCTTTTCCGCCCTTTTCTACGCGGTCTAGGATTTCTTGTGTAAGGTTAATTCCAGGCACTTTTTCATGTAAATATGTAGCCATTTTGAAGCTTTTAAGTGGAATTAAACCAAGCATGATAGGCACATCAAATTCGGACATTTTGTCTATGTAACGTTTTGCTTGTTCTAAATCGTAAATTGGTTGTGTTTGTACGAAGTGCGCACCGTTTTTAATTTTAGCAGCTAATTTTTGACGTTCAATTTCTAAGTCTGGTGCACCAGGGTTGCCAGTAGCGCCGATGTAGAAGTTTGTAGGCTCATCTAAATCATTACCTGCCAAGTCCTTACCAGCATTTAATGTTTTAGCGATATTGAGCAAGCCCATGCAGTCTACTTCAAATACGGATTGTGCAAATGGGTGATCCCCATTATCTGGTTTGTCACCAGTAAGGGTTAAGATATTATTTACGCCCAGTGCTGCAGCGCCTAGTAATTCGGATTGTAAGCCGATGATGTTACGGTCACGGCATGTAAGGTGGAAGATAGTTTCAATGCCTTCGTTATGTTGTAACAAATAGGACAAGGAAATTGGGCTCATACGCATCTTAGACATAGGGCTGTCAGCGATGTTAATAGCATCTACTTTCCCTTTCAAACGCGATGCTTGGTCAAATACCTTTTGAGCAGAACTGCTCTTTGGTGGGTCTAATTCAACAGTGATGGTGAATTTCCCTTGTTGATGTTTCTCTCTTAATGTCATCATGTACCTCTTGATCTATACATATGGTGAAAGCTTATCTTGTTTAATCCTTTAAGTGGTTGTCACCATTAAAATAAGTTTTTAAGCTGAGCTTTCACCTTGTTTTGTGTCATGTAAATCAGAAATTATTTTTCTAATGTCTCAAAGTAATCATTTGCGTGGTTAACGGCAGCGATGCCGTCTTTAGCGTAGATATCTGCGCCCGCTTGATCTGCGTATTCTTGAGATACTACGGCACCACCAACCATGACCTTAGTATTAAGGCCTGCAGCGCGGATAGCTGCAACAGTATTATCGATTTGAGGCATTGTTGTAGTCATCAAGGAACAGATACCAACGAGAGCCGCCTTGTTGTCCTTAATAGCTTGAACGATGACTTCTGGATCAACGTCTTTACCGAGGTCAACGATTTTATAACCATTGTTTTCAAGTAAGGCCGCTACGATATTTTTACCTAAATCGTGGATGTCGCCTTTAACTGTTGCTACAACAACTGTGCCTTTATCTAAACTTTCACTAGCAGGAATGATTTCTTTAATCGTGTTGAAAGCAGCCTGCATTGTTTCAGCAGCAAGCATTACTTGTGGCAAGAATAATTTACCAGAACCGAACTTGTCCCCTACTACGTTCATCGCTTCAGAAAGACCTTTTTTAGTAAGGTCCAATGGATCAATGCCATCTGCTAAGGCTTTTTTAACAAGATCTATAATAGCCTCTTTTTCCCCTTGCTCTACGCAAGCACGGATATTAGCGAGTGGATCATTGCTGTCGAAAGATTTCTTTTCAGGACCTTTTGGAGCAGCGTTACCAGGAGCACTTGTTTCGTCTTCATAACCGTATTCTTTGATGAATTGAGTAGAACCTGGATCCCAACCTAATAATGTAGTGCTAGAAACAAACGCTTTTTTCGCTGGATAGTTTAGAGGGTTCATAATTGGTGTTGTTAAACCACAAGCCAAAGCCATTGTTAAGAATTGGCCGTTCAAGTAAGGGCGTTGTGGCATACCGAAGGAGATGTTAGACAAGCCCATTACTGTTGGGAAGCCAAATTTCTCTTTATATAACTGTAATGTACGCAATGTTTGGCGTGCACTATCTTCACCGCTAGCAAGTGTTAATACTAATGGATCAAGTAATAAGTCGTGTGGTTGAAGACCATAGCCATAGGCACGATTTACAATGCTTTCAGCTAAAGCAATGCGGTCTTCTGCTTTTTCAGGTAAGTCGCCACTGCAGATTGGCAAGCAAAGCAAAGCAGCACCATAACGTTTAGCCAATGGCATAACGTGTGTGATAGACTCCTCTTCCCCATTTACGGAGTTGATAAGAGCGCGACCTGGATAGTTTTTAAGCGCTACTTCCATAGCTGCTGGATCCAATGTATCGATGGATAATGGAGTTTCAACGAGCATGGATAATTCGAAAATCGCACGCTCCATCAATGGAGTTTGGTCCATGCCTGCTACGCCCATGTTTACGTCGAGGATGTCGGCACCTGCTTCTACTTGGTCTAACGCATCGCGTTTTACGCGGATGAAAGAGCCATCGCGTAATTCTTGAGCAAGCACTTTACGGCCTGTAGGATTGATACGTTCACCGATGATAAGCGGTTTTGTGTGATGACCTAATTCCAACAATTTAGTACGGCTTGTAATGATTGTTTTAGGTTCAATATGAGCACGTTCTTTAGGTGTATGTGCTTTTACAGCGTCGGAAATAGATTGGATATGAGCTGGTGTTGTACCACAGCAACCACCTACATAGCTTGCACCTGCATCTACGATTGGAAGCATCAATGGACCCATTTCTTCTGCTGTAAGTGGGAATACAGTTTGTTTATTGATTAATTGTGGCATGCCTGCATTTGGTTGGCAGCTAATTGGTAAGTTTGTAACGCTAGCGATTTCCTCAATGAGTGGTGTGATTTGTTCAGGTCCAAGAGAACAGTTGATACCGATTATATCAGCACCCATTGCTTCTACGATAGTAGTTGCAACTGCTGGCGGTGTACCTGTAATAGTACGGCCGTCTTCACTGAAAGAAAACTGACAGATAATTTGTACATCTTCTTTTGTCTTCCCTGCTGCTTCACGAGCATCAAGAGATGCTAATAAAGCGGCACGCATTTCTTGTACGTCGATGATAGTTTCAATGATAATGAAATCTACACCACCTTCAATCAATGCATCTGCTTGTTCACGGTATGTGTCATAAATAGAGTCAAAGCTCATATTGCCTAATGGTTGCAAGAAACGACCTGTAGGACCCATAGAACCAGCCACTCGAGCAGATGGTTTAACCTCTGCAATAGCTTCTTTTGCAACTTTTACAGCTGCAATATTGATTTCTCTTACGCGATCTTGTAAGTCGTAATCTTCTAACTTAAGACCACAAGCACCGAATGTATTTGTAGTAATAACATCACTGCCATGTTGTAAGTATTGAGCGTGAATATTCTTTACTACTTCTGGTTTTTCTACGTTAAATAATTCTGGACAATAGCCCTCTTCCAAGCCTGCAGCTTGAAGCATTGTGCCCATAGCACCATCAAATATATACATAAATATCTTCCTTTATCATCCTAAATTTTGAAATGTTTCACGTGAAACATTATTCTGTTGGTTGGCCTTTCATAGCAATACCAGAGACTTCAGCTGTTGTTTTACTACGGCCCTCTTCTCCTTCGTTATTAGTGGTAACCGATGCCTTCTCTGGCAATTTACGAGATGCACAATCCTTTTGGGAACAAGATGTGCAACCACGCTTTGTATTAATATCTTGGTCAGCTGGCATTAAGCCAATAATAGCTGTTACAGATTTACGTGGGAACAATAAATAGTTCTCCGTTACTTGCAAACCAATCATCTCTGTTTTAATAATTTTAGCTAATTGAGGCTGAATTTCTAATGGCCAGTTACCGTAACCAGGACTAAAGCGCCATGTTGCTTTATAACCTTGTTTTTTAGCGATGGTATTGATAACTTCATTAACTTGATCAGCTACTTGTTCTACTGCTGTGGTAGCCGCTGCATCTAATAGTAATCCTACAGTATAATTACCTTGTTTAAAAAGTTGTTCACTGCGGATTTCTACATCTTCACCTACTGTCACGCCTAATACATAGACTTTTGTAGACTTTTCTAAGTGTTTTTCAATGATGGAACCTTCAATCTTAAGCGGTGGATTGCTCAAAATTGTCTTTGTTTCTGCATCATAATCATATTCTTGATATACACCTTTAGGTGTAGCTAATAACTGAATTTCTTTACATGCTTCGTCCACATATTGTTGTGGAAAATCCTCTGCATGACGAAGTCCTGCGTATCGTTTTACTTCTGCTTTATCGATGGCAGGAAGCATTCCGTTATAAATGGGCATGGAAACGCCTCCTTTTCAAAATAAAAAGCTCTGCGTATCCGTAGAGCGTGTACTTAATCATTAGTATATTGTTTATAGATTAGATTAATCTCAAGATTTATCTATTTTTACGCCTATAAATATAATTACTATCTATTTAATAGTATATAGATATCCATAATGCCTGTCAAAGCATATAGGGCCTGTATTCTCATATAATTTAATAGTGTATTGATATAACTTGAAGCTATATCAAATTGCATTTTAATCCTAAAAGTTATTAATGATAATATTATAGAGACTTTGCGCTGTTATATTTACTTAATAATCTTACTACTTTATATTAGATTGTTTCATGTGAAACAATTTAATCGTTTTGTTTGTAAATTTTACTCAGTATATTAAATTTTGTTTTGGTGTTGATTTTTAATTATTAGTTGAAACGTTTAATTAAATTTTGCGATCAGTTGTTTTGCTAACTTAGATATTTTTATTGGCTTATTTAATTTAATAAATTTAATTGCATTTTTTAGTTGTTTTTAAAGCAAAATATGCGTGAAAAAATTTTGTGTAATTTTAATTAGTTGGGATATATTTATATACCAAGCTTAATTTTTTAACATAATTTTTTTTGCTAGAATTATATACGGAGCAAGTTGTTAATTTTTGATTATACATAAATGTTTCACGTGAAACATTTATGTATATATTTAACTCAAAATCGTTTTAAAAAATTAAAAGTAAATTGTTTCACGTGAAACAATTAGGATTTTTATTAAGAATTTTGAAAATACAAAATGAGGTTAAATTATATTGTTTGCTAATATTTGATTATGTATATTATTAAATGATGTGTTTAATAGATAAAATTATAGATGTTTTTCGAGAATTTGATTTGTAATTACCGTAATTATCGTTGTTTTATGTTATAATTAAAAAGAAATATTTTGAACGAACATGTGAGGTGAATTAAGTGGGCAAAGTGATAGCTATTACTAATCAAAAAGGCGGTGTTGGTAAGACGACGACATCCGTGAATTTAAGCGCTTGTTTGGCTGATGCTGGTAAAAAAGTATTGCTTGTTGATTTAGATCCACAAGGTAATGCTAGCTCTGGTTTAGGTATTGAAAAAGATGATTTAGAACTCTGTGTACACGATGTTCTAATCGATGGTGAACTTATTGCTGATATTGTTCAGCCTACAATGCTTAAAAAGCTATTTGTAGCGCCTGCAACAATTCAATTAGCTGGTGCAGAAGTGGAACTTGTTTCAGTTGTTTCACGTGAAACAATGTTGAAAAAAGCATTGGCACCCGTACGTGACGAATATGATTTTATCATTATTGACTGTCCGCCATCCCTTGGTTTGCTAACATTAAATGCCTTTACAGCGGCAGATAGCGTACTAATTCCGATTCAAAGTGAATTCTACGCGTTAGAAGGGGTTAGTCAATTAGTAAAAACTATAACAATTGTGCAACAAACATCTAATAAAGACCTTGAAATTGAAGGCGTTTTGTTAACTATGTTTGATGGTCGTACAAATTTATCTATTCAAGTTGCCGATGAAGTGAAAAAATTCTTTGGCAATAAAGTATATAAGACTATTATTCCACGTAATGTACGTCTTAGCGAAGCTCCAAGTTATGGTGAACCTATTATCGTATATGATCCAAAATCTAAAGGGGCGGACGTATATACTAAACTAGCTAAAGAAGTGATTAAAGCTTCAAAAGTTAAATAAACAGTTCAATAGTTAAATAGATAGCTAATTGTTTAGTTGAATAGATAGCTCTTTGTTTAGTTAAATAGTTAAAATGACTAGACTAATACCTTGGCTATTAAATAATTGAGTGTTACAAATTGATATATAGTCACTATGTAAGGTGAGAGAGGTTAGTTATGCCTAGAGAAGTAAAAAGTAAGAAAAGTAAATCATCCGGCTTGGGGAAGGGCCTTGGAAATTTAATGAAGGTAGATACGGTAGAGTCTGTATTGCCTGAAAAGGAGATTCACGAACTACCAATCTCCGAGTTAGTTCCTAATGCAGATCAACCTCGTAAAAGTTTTGATGAAGATAGTTTGGCAACATTAGCTGAATCTATTAAAAATCTTGGTATTTTTCAACCAATTGTAGTACGTAAACAAAAGAATAAATACCAAATCGTAGCTGGTGAACGTCGTTACCGTGCTGCTATCATTGCAGGTCTTGAGACTGTACCAGTTATTGTAAAGAAATATAATACAGAAGAGATGACAGAAGTGGCCCTCGTTGAAAATCTACAACGTGAAGGCTTAGATCCAATTGAAGAAGCTTTGGCATACCAAGGTTTAATGGATACGTATAAACAAACTCAAGAAATGATTTCTGCTCGACTAGGTCGCAGTCGTTCTTATATTGCAAATATGGTTCGTTTGTTAAAACTATGTGATTCTGTACAAAAAGATCTCATCGAAGGTGACTTAACAGTGGGTCAAGCGCGTCCATTGTTGGCATTGCGTAGTGCAGCGCAACAAATTGAAGCTGCTGAACGTATTAAAGAGGGCGAGTTAAGTGCTCGTCAAGCAGAGGCTCTTGTGAAGTCTATGCAAAATAAGACACCTAAAGCAAAGGCTGCTAAGCCGCAAAGTACTGCAGAGGTACGTGCTCTTATGGACCGTTTAAAACTAAGCTTAGGATCTCCTGTAAATATTAAATTCCGTGCTGGTAAAAAGGTTCAAGGTAAGATTGAAATTGCCTTCTCCTCTGAAGCAGAATTAGAACGTCTCATTGCTTTTATGGATGGTCAAGATAATACAGACGATACTGAAACAGTAGAATTTAGAGTATAATTGATATACTTAAATTCGAATCGAATTATGTGAATTTAGTAATGACAAACCGATAACAATTCTGTATAATGTAAATACAATTTACAATCCACGGTAAAAGCGTAGTCTACGGACTGCGCTTTTACTGTATATAAGGTATTTTATTTAGTTATAATAATATTGTAAGATAACTTAGTAGAACATAATACATTATAATACATCATAATACATACTAATACGTACTAATACGTACTAATACATGTTGTAAGATGATTAACTATATTTTGTAATAAATATAAACGTTAAGTAACAAGGATAGACTATGGAACAAACACCTAAAGCAAACCGCGTGCATATCGGCTTTTTTGGTCGTTGTAACGCTGGTAAGTCTACATTGATTAATATGTTAACAGATCAGCCTGTATCCCTTGTATCTGAGGTGGCAGGAACAACGACAGACCCAGTGAGTAAATCCATGGAGATTTTGCCACTAGGACCTGTAGTAATTACCGATACAGCTGGTATAGACGATACAACTGAATTAGGTACATTGCGGATGGAGAAAACAGAAGAGGTTGTGAAAAAGATTAATCTCGCTGTTTATGTACTTCGTACCGATGAAGAACCAACTGCTGATGATATGCATTGGTTAGGGCTTTTAAAACAAAACAATGTGCCTATTGCATTATTTATAAATGAAATCAATGCAGAAATTGACCAAGAAAATGACAAAGAAAATGACAAAGAAAACAACATAGAAAATAAAACAGATGTATCTACTTATGTAGAAACTCATAAGGGATTATCTGAATTAGCTACTGTCATTGGTTCTGCTGATTTTACATCTAAAGCTAAACGTTTAGAATTACTTGATCTCTTGGGTGGGTTAACACCACTTGATGTAGAAGGAGATCAAACTCTATTACAAGGCCTAGTAGAAGAGGGAGATACCATAATTCTTGTATGTCCTATCGACAGTGCAGCGCCAAAGGGCCGCCTTATTTTGCCACAAGTTCAAACTATTCGTGAAATATTGGATTATAAAGGCTTAGCGTTAGTATGCCAAACAGAAGAATTGCCTGCTATGATTAATTCTCTTAAATATCCACCAAAGATGGTTATCTGTGACTCGCAAGCTTTTGATCGCGTCGATGAGTTAACACCTGATACAATTCCGTTGACATCATTCTCTATTTTGATGGCCCGTTTCAAGGGCAAATTACAAGATTTAGTAGCTGGTGTAGAAGCGATTAAGAATTTGAAAGCAGGCTCTAAGGTGCTTATCAGTGAAGGTTGTACACATCGCCGCCAATGTGATGATATTGGTACTGTAAAGATTCCTAATCTTCTTAAGAAGCAAGGTCATACAGATTTACAGCTAGAATTTACTAGTGGGGGCGCCTTCCCAAAAGATGTATCCCAGTATGATTTAATCATTCATTGTGGTGCTTGTATGCTCACACGCCGCGAGGTGTTACGACGCATTGAATGTGCCGTTGTACAAGGCACACCAATCGTAAATTACGGTGTACTCATAGCGGCTCTACATGGTATACTAGAACGAGCGATAAGCCCATTTATTGACGAAATAAAAGGGTAGATATAATTAATCTATAATTACACATATTAAATTAAATTGTATACAGTCATTTAACTTTCACAATAAGAATGGTATAATTAAGTGTTGGAGTTTGAATGATTGTATAGGAAGGAATATACATGTTCGAATCGATTCAACCGTGGATTGGCATGGCGACCATTATCCTTGTAATAGCGTTGTTAGTGTATTGTGTAATCTTGCACATTCGCTTAGGGAGCCTTAAAAAGAAATATGATTTCTTTATGCAAGGGGACAATGGTGCGAGCCTAGAACGTAAATTATCTGTTGAGGTTAGCGAAATTCGCGATGCTGCAAAAGGTCTTGAGACTATGATGACCGAACAAGCGGCGATCCGCAATATTCAAAGCAATACGATACAAAAAATTGGCTTTGTTAAATATAATGCCTTTGAAAATATCGGTAATGATTTGTCTTTTGCGCTTACATTACTTGATGGCAATAATAACGGTATCTGTATCTCCAGTATTTACGGTCGTAGCGAATCCCGTATTTTTAGTAAACCTATTGTGAAAGGTAAAAGTCTCGTAAGTCTTTCACAAGAAGAATTAGAGAGTTTGAACGAAGCGTTGGGCGAGCGCACCAATGAGGAAGCGTTAACGAGCGCCATCGTTTCTAAATAAGGAAGGTTTGTATTGAAAGTACCGGCATTTATTTCAAACAAAGTTGAAAGAAATGGTGACAACTGCATATTGACATTAACAACCAAGCAAGCGAAGGTTGCAGCTATTGTAAGCTCTATTATAATTATCGCTGCATTGGTTCTCGGCATTTGGGGCATCGTGCGCCAAGCTGAGGTTGTGCAATTACGTCAACAGACACAATTACAATCTGAACAGCTAAAATTGTTACAACAAAAGACAGATGTTTTAGATAAGAAAATTCAAAACTTAAATCAAATTAGCGAAGAAAACAAGCAAATGCTGAAGGGCGCTGAATCTGGCACACCATCTCAAGGTGGCGGGGACGGTAGCGACCCAAAGCAGCCAGCCGCTGATGAAAGCGAAGTAAAGACGCTAAAAGCGGCACAATTATCAGCTCGTCTGTCCAAAATGGACAAGGACGCACAAAAATTGCTAGTTAGCTTCTATACAATGCGTAATATTCTTCGTGATGGTGGGGCGCAAGACCTTATGGCTATGCAATCCATTAACTTCTCTGCTGGTTCTGGTGGTGTTACGAATAACACTACACCAAGTATCTGGCCGAGCAAGGGTGTTATTACCTCTCCGTTTGGTAGCCGTGTGGACCCTGTAACGGGCGCTATTGGTGCATTCCACGAAGGGGTAGATATTGCGGATGACTATGGTACACCAATTGTGGCAACAGCTGCGGGCGTTGTAACCTTTGCAGGTTATACAGAAGGCGGTTATGGTAACCTCGTTGAAATCGATCACGGCAATGGCTTCGTAACGCGTTATGGCCATAATAGTGCTGTATTGGTAACTGTAGGTATGAGCGTAAAACAAGGTCAAACAATCGCCTTGATGGGCAGTACTGGTAAAAGTACAGGCGCTCACGTTCACTACGAGGTACGACTCAATGGATCTCCTACAGATCCTATGATCTTCTTACCAATTAGTAACTAAAATAAAACATAATTCATAGAAAAAAGAACTTGTTATGCGTGTAAATGCACTAATAGCAAGTTCTTTTTCTTTATTTTTGCATATATATATTGTAAAATAAAAGTATATGAACGGAGGTATATCTATGAAGGCCTATGTACAAGTTTATACCGGCGAAGGCAAGGGCAAAACGACCGCTGCTATCGGTCTAGCTATCCGTGCCATCGGTGCTGGCAAGAAAGTCCTCTTTTTGCAATTTATGAAATCTAAAGTATATAGTGAACATACTATTTTACCTACCTTACAGAATTTAACCTTAGAAACCGTGGGCAAACCATTCTTTATCATCAAAGAAGGGATGAAAAGCAAGGATGAACTCGCTAAATGGGGCGATGAAGTCGTTGTCTTTGAATCCGGTAATCCGCCAAAAGACTATGTAGCGCTCATTGAAAAAGGCTACGAACGCGCACTGGCTGCTATTAGCAGTGGGGAGTACGATCTCGTCGTTCTTGATGAATACAACATGGCGCTTTTCTTTGAACTTATTACATGGGATAAAACAAAGGCTTTGCTCGATGCTCGTCATCCAGAAACGGAACTCGTATTTACGGGCCGTGGGGCTCCTCAAGAATTAATCGACGAGGCAGACCTTGTAACGGAAATGAAAGAGGTTAAACATTACTACCTTCAAGGCGTAATGGCTCGAAAAGGTATTGAAAACTAATCATAGGTACACCTAAGGAGGTGATGTGGTTGAGTACAGTGGCTATTGTGGCCCTCGTTATTGTGGCCATCATTGCAGCACTCATCTTGATTATCCTACTGACACCAATCACATATAGCATCGAAATTAACGGACGCTCGCCATATCGAGGCGAGGTGCGCGTCAAATGGCTGTGGCGTGTATTTTCACTGCATCTAGCATATTTGCAGGACAAACCATTTTTTAAGGAATTATATATTTTGGGTATGCTCAAGATTGGTCCTGTGAAAGACTATGAAGAATGGCTTGAAAATCGCGTAGACGAAGAATACCAAAAAGTTGTGGACGAAGACGATGAAATGTCTCAAACAGAAGCTTTTGCGAAGGCGATGCAAGGGGGCGGACAAGGTCCTTCTGCAAGCTCTAGTGGTACTAGCTTTGAAGATTTGAAGAGCTCTCAACGTTCTGACATTACCTTTGATGATGAAGAATCACCGGGGGCTGGTAGATCTGAAAATCCAAATGAACGCATTGAACGTCCTGAACAAGCTTCTAAGGATATGGATGCACAGGCTCGAGCTGATCGGTATGACTCCATTCAGCAAGATCCAACATCCCATATAAAAAGCGATGACGAAACAGTGAGCCGCGTTACTTTCAACAGTGACGGTTCTATCAAGGAAAAGGTATTTACGAAGGTGAAAGACCTCAAAACGACGGTTAAACATCGTTTTGAAAAACCAGATCCAAACGATCCGGTAGCATCATTTAAGTCTAAAATTCCTACATTCTGGTTCATGAAACATGTACAAAATACAGAATTATGGCACCAGTTATTCCTTGTTTCGAAGCGATGCTATGACCACTCTAAACCACGCGATGTGGCCATAGAAGGTCGATTTGGTATTGGTGACCCATATCGTATGGGGATTATCGCATCTATGCTGTACAGCATTTGGCCTGAACAAGCTGAGAACATCGAGCTCGATTATGTAAATTGGGCCGGTGAAGGTAGTGGTCATATTAAAGGGCGCATTATTTTAGCTGTCATGGCTTGGCATGGTACAAGATTCTTGCTATCTAAACCAATGCGTTCCCTATTGGGTGAAAGCGCTCGCGTCTTCTGGGTTAAACGGAAGGAAGCTAAGCAGTTAGAAAAGCTGAAAGCCGAACAAGGTCAAACAGCGTAAGGATATATTAAGTCAACTAAGTAAATGAGCTGTGTTAAGACAATATATAAGGTCTACAAATACTGTATATATCATATAGAAGTAAATACATAGTATAAAAACCTGAGTATTGAACGTACAGCAATGATACTTTCACAAAAAGCGGAGGTACTGTGATGGAAAACAGTAATGTAAAAGAGAATTTGGAAGTCCTATTCGAGAAATTCAAAAATATGATTAAGGTGGAAACTGTAGTAGGCGAAGCTGTGCAAATCGGCGATACTACACTTGTTCCATTCGTAGACGTAACATTTGGTTTTGGTACTGGTACAAACCACAACACTGCTAACAAAAACCACGAATGTGGCGGCGGTGGTGGCGGTGCCAAAATGGAACCAAGCGCTATCCTCGTTATTAAAGGCGAACGCATTGAGTTGTTCAACATTAAAGGCAACCCTTACAGCAGCAGCTTCGATCGTCTGATCGGTTTGGTGCCTGACCTTGTGTCCAAATTGAAATCCGATAAATACATTTATTTGAACGATGAACAATAATTCGACGTCGAATTATAAATAATAGGTGAAAGCCGTAATACCCACATGTGTGCTCTGAATATGTCCGTAGCGACTGCTATTATAGCTTCAGAGTATACTTGTGGGTATTATTTTAACTTCTATAGACTTTCATAAGCATTTCATAGGGCTTTATTATGCTATGTAACATAGTCTTGTGAAAGTTAGCGAGATTTGTTATAGTAAAAATAGTACACTATTGGATTGTATAGTGACACTTTTATTTCGAGGAGGATTTCAGATGAAATTATCTAAAAAATTAACTACCCTAGCTATCGTTGGTGCTATGTCTGCTACTGCTGCAGTAGCAAGTGCTGCTAACATTGGCTTAGTAAATATGAGCCAAGTAGTAAATAGCTACCCTGGCTATGGTGCATTAGATATGAAAATGCAACAAGTAGACGCTCAATACCGTCCACAAATTGAGAAAAAAGTACAAGAAATTGAAAAAATTCAAGATCAAACTCAAGCAGAAGCTGAATTCAATAAATCCGTAGCTCCATTGCTTCAAAAAGAAAACGATGAAATCAACAAAATTGCTCAACCTATGATGCAAGCAATTCACAATGCAGTTGAAACTATTCGTGTTGAGAAAAAAATGGATGTAGTATTGGATGATCCATACACAATCCGTGCGGCTGACGCTAACAGCAAAATCGAAAACATTACTAACGAAGTAATTAGCCGTCTTAAAAAATAATACTGGCTAAAAAAATAATATGAAATGGCCCCTTGTCTGATTTCAGACAAGGGGCTTTTGGATTTAAAGGACTTTTATAGTAAGATAGAGAAATATATTAACAGAAATAGTCTGTATAGAGATAAGATATTGTAGGTTACATATAGGTGTTTTCTTTAAAATAGATTAGCTTATTTCAATTAAGGAGTGAGTTCTAATGAAAGATTTTAAAGCATTAGCCACAGAGCGGTATTCAGTACGAAAATTTGATACGAAGCCCGTTGAGCAAGAGAAGTTAGATATCTTGTTAGAGGCAGCGAGATTAGCACCTACAGCTCATAATTATCAGCCGCAACGCTTACTTGTGTTGAATACGACAGATAGTCTTAATAAACTAAAAGACTGCACTAATGGCCACTTCAATGCGCCATTGACAATTATTGTTTGTTACGATAATACAGTGAGTTGGAAGCGGGAATATGATGATGCGGATATGGGCGTTGTAGACGCTAGTATTGTAGGTTCTCACCTCATGTTTACCGTGGCGGATATAGGTTTAGGAACAACTTGGATTGCTCATTTTGATCCCCGTAAAGTACGAGCAGCCTATGCTTTGCCTGATAACATCATACCTGTAGCGATATTCCCAATCGGTTATCCTCATCCAGATTGCGTACCTGCTCCAGGCCATACAAAACGCTTTGATGTAAGTGACTTTACAATCTATAATTCCTTTTAATTTCTTTAAAATGTAAGCTCTATAAAATGTAAGCACTACAGAATTTAAGTAATACAAAAAGGGCGGTTAATCAATTACGATTAACCGCCTTTTCTAATAGTGTTTGTAGGTTCTGTTAGTATTTATTCAGGTTTGTGGATAAGGTTTACTACGAATTCGCTGTCTTCAACAAGTGTTGCTTGGATGTAGTTGTCGCCGTTGAATTCTAATACTTGGCCTGGTACAAGTACGTGTTCTTCAGTTTCGTTAAGGAATACTTGTACTTTACCTTTAACTACTGTAAAGATGACATTTGCTTCTGGGTGGTTATGTTTTTCTACCTTTTCACCAGCTTTGCCGCCTTTTTTTACGATTACATAGTTAGGACCTTGGAATAATAAACCTAATTCTTGATTAACTGTGCCTGCCATAATAGACCTCCTAATTCTAGCTTTTTATGTTTTGAAAGCTGACGCTATCACTTAATTAATTAATTTGTGTAATTACCTTATGTTTACATTATAAATGATATTGCTTATCAATGCTGTGCCTATAGCTACAGTTTTGAAAGAAATATATATTAAATATAGATTTAAAACGGGCGTAAAAACGAAGGTATTACAAATTGTTAATAAATTAGTGAACTCAGGTTTTTTAAGAAAACAAGGTATAGGACGTGGTACTACATATACTGTTAAGTAATTGTAGAATATAAATAATAAGATAAAAAGCGAACGTAAAATTTTACGTTCGCTTTTTTGCTCGTTTTCGTTCGTTTATAGTGCCTAAACAAACAGAATGTTATGTATTTATTAATTATTTTTTCTTGATTGTATATAAACGTGTGCCGTTTTCTTCAGTCGTTACAAGTTCAAAGTTAGGATCTACCGCTTTTACAAAGGCTTCGAACCATGTTTGGTACGCAAGTGCCATGAACTTAGGATCAACGCCTGCTGTACGCCAGTAGCCTGCTTGTAATCTGTGATCGCCAACCCATGTGAATTCGTCAGGGCTTTCAGAAACAACTTGGTCACCACCATCGCAAGGCATGCCATTTACGTAGAAGTTTTGCAACGCATTGTAAATTGCTGGAGCTGTGTGTTCTTCAAGGTTATCTTGTGCCACAACGCCACATGCTTGGCCTTGTACAGCAAACGCATCAAGAATAGCTGTTACTACGTTCACCGCTTCGTCGCCAGAGTTAGTGTCGAGCAAATCTTTGATGAAAGCTGCTTCGCGAACAGATGCGATGTTAATTTGGTTGGACAACCAGCCATGGATATTGCCATGATCGATGATGTTTTCCAGAGGAATACTTGGATTGATTGGCTCACCGTATGTATCTACGGAGATGGAGTGCAATTCCTCTGCCAAATCATCAACAACCTTAGTTGTTTTCTCTAAAATCAAGTTTTCACGCTCAACGAGCAATTGAATTTTACGATATAACCAGTAATGGATGTGACCTAAGAATGCGGACATATTAAGCTCCTTTTCGTGCTGTTTCTAATTTTTGAACTAAATCGTATACATTGACACCGTGAATTTCTGCAGCTTGCCATAATGGTTCAGCCGTAGAAGATGGGCAACCAAGGCAACCCATGCCAATGCTTTGTAACACAGGTACAACATTTGGATATGTATCTACAATATCGCGAATGATTGTATCTGGTGTAATAGGGGCACCTTCTTCGAGGCGTGGTGCTTCTGGTTCAGGATCGTTACCATGACCAGGCAAGAACACAGCTGGTTCGTCGGATTTGCTTTCAGCTGGAGCACCTTCAAGGTCGCCTAATACAGCTGCTTTGAAAGCCTCTAAACCAATGCGGTCAATGAATTCGCCCATGCGCTCGATTTGTGCATTTTCTTTATAGTATGCAATGATACGATCTACTAATGCAAGAGCTTCTTTTTCAGTTGTTACTTCAGCGATGAGGTCGCCGATGCGTGGATGAGCACCGCCGCTACCGCCAGCGTAAACATTCCAGCCCTCTACCGTACCGATAATACCAACATCTTTCATGCGGCTTTCAGTACAAGAGTTAATACAACCGGCCACGCCGATTTTCATTTTACTTGGCATTTCTTGAGATAAATATTTGCGTTCAAGTTGCATACCTAGATGTACGCTGTCTTGTTTAGCACGTTTACAGAATGTAGTGCCAGGGCAAATTTTTACGCTACGCACGCGGTTAGAAACCATGTACGCTGGCTCCATGCCGAGCATTTCCCAAGCTTTATCTACGTCTTCTGCTTTCAAATTGGTAATCATAATGCGTTGGCTGCCAGTCAATTTAAGAACGGCACCGAACTCATTGGCTACGTCGATATATTTTTGTAATTGTTCTGGTTGAATGAAACCTGCAGGAATGCGAGGTGTAATTGCATAACGGCGTTGGCCGTTTTTAATGCGTTGTAAATTTGCTGCAATTTGTGCCATGTTAGATCCTTTCTCGAGCCCTCTCTGCGGAGAATAGTGGCTTAAACTACTTAGTTAATCTATATGATTCTTTATATATAATCTTTACACGCCATTGGGTTTTGTGAAAGCTTCGCACGTATACGAACAGCGTGATGAGATCAACTAGGCGATGCCTCATCAAAACCCGGCGTAACGATCAGTACGGGTATTAAATACTGACCTGATGTTCCTAGTATAAACTATTTTAACACGTAATAATGTAACCTAAGCTACAAAAAAGAAAAATTTCAATATTAATTATTAATAGCATAAATGATTTTTGATACTACATAGTGTTATTAAATTTACCCAATTGGTAAATTATTTATTTACATTTGTATTTGAAAAGGTATAATAGAATTAACCTACTAGGTAAATTATTATAAATGGCCATTTATATTGTATCAACCATTCACTATGATTTGAGAGAGTCGGTGACATATTGGATATACGATATAAGAATAATAAGATACGTAAGATATGTACAGATATTAATGCAGCACAGGAAAAATATAATCTTAAAATGACTGTAAAACTATATGAACGGTTACAACAAATTACTCAAGCTACATCTATTGAAACATTAATTCTTTTGCGATTAGGAAGATGCCATCCTTTATACGGAGATCGATTAGGACAATATGCTATGGATTTAATCCATCCATACCGCTTAATTTTTACTCAATATGGTAATACTGTAGATATTGTAGAAATCCAAGAAATTGTTGATTATCATTGATAAGGAGTGTAAAAAATATGAAAATTTATAGAAGTAATACCTTTATAGCGATACCACCAGGTATGACTATAAAAGAGGTTTTAGAAGATAGGCATATGACGCAAAAAGAATTAGCTACACGAATGGATATGAGTGAAAAACACATTAGTAAGCTTATTAATGGAGAGGTGCCACTAACTCAAGATGTGGCAATGCGTCTTGAGCGGGTGTTTGGGGTAGAGGCTAGTTTTTGGAATGGTTTAGAAGCTGCATATAGAGAATCTATCTTGAAAGTAGAGTACGAGAACTCTATTGATGAAGAAATTAATTTTGCCAAGCCTTTTGGTTATGCTAAGCTTGCACGTTTGGGTATCGTTCCAGAAACGAAAAAGGCAGCTGAGCAGGTCAATAATTTACAGAAGTTTTTTGAGGTAGCTTCTTTAAAAAATGTAGCTAATGACATGGTTATGCCCTTAGTATATGAAAATATTAAGGATATGGAGTCTGATAAAAAGAGTGCGATTTATACATTGGTACAAATCACAAAAGGGCAGGCTCGTTTTGTAGAGGTCAATCCTTACGATGCGGAGTTACTAAGAAAATTTATACCAAAAATTAAGGATCTTTCTAGCGAACCTTTAATCGGTGTGAAAGAGCCTCTTAAGGATATGCTAGCAGCATGTGGCGTAATTATTGTGTATTTGCCAATTATTGATAACATAACCTCCACATGTATTACATATTCCAAAGGAAACTCCATTGTTCTTGGTATACCTACGGAAGATTCTGATGCTTTTTGGACGTTATTGGGTGAAGTGCTACATAACTTGTTAGAACGAGATTATCCACGTAGTAATCGGAAATACCGCAATAATGATCCTGTAACTGTGGTGAATTATTAATTCATTTTGTGAATAGTTAAGGTGTTACTTCCTAGGCTTTTTTAGGTGTTACTTCTTAGGCTTTTCTTAGGTCTTTCATCATGCAAGTTGTAAGGACTTAAAAACTATAATCAGCAAGGACTTTCAAAGTACAATCCGTAAGACTCTCATCCTGTAACAAAATAGCGTATAATAGACACATAGAATATTCTTGATGTAGGAGTACCAATGAAAGTCCTTTACGATACAATTTTAAAAGCGAAATATACAGGTCGCCCAAACCGTTTTGTGGTGACTTTAGATTTAAATGGTGAAAGCGTGCTCGCTCATTTGCCAAATCCTGGTCGCATGTGGGAGCTATTGTTTACGGGTGTAACGATGTACATCGTACCTCACGATAAGCCTGATGCAAAGACGAAATATCGCGTGGTTGGTATAGAGCGTGATGGCGTTGTGATTATGCTCGACACCAACTATAGTAATGATGTAGCGCAGTATTTGATCGAAAATAAACTCATCCCTGGATGGGAAGAGTGGCGCGTTGTACGACGAGAATATACGATTAAACTACACGGCACATCATCGCGGTTTGATTTGCTCCTCACCAATGATAAAGGTGATGAGTTTTTGCTAGAGGTTAAGTCTTGTACGCTATTCTCCAAGACTGGTGCCATGTTCCCTGATGCCATTACAGAACGAGGGCGCAAGCATTTATTACATCTGAAAGAATTGCAAAACGAAGGTTACCACACAGGTGTTTTGTTCCTCGTACAATGGGATAGGGCGCAGTGGTTCTTGCCAGACTACCATACAGATTTGGAGTTCGCTAAAACCTTTAAAGAGGTAGCCCCTTCTTTAGACTGGAAAGCCGTTGCTGTGGTGTGGGATGAGACTTTTACCATGCCTACTGTAACCCATGAATGTTCCTATCCGAGTAGCATTCTCGACACAGAGGCTCACGATAGTGGCGTGTACGTGATGGTCATGCATCTCGACCATGATTTAGACCTTGAGATTGGCTCTAAAGGAATGATGCATTTCAGGGCGGGGTACTATATGTACGTAGGCTCTGCGAAGGCGAATTTAACGAAACGCATTGAGCGCCATAAGCGAAAACGGAAGAAAATGCACTGGCATTTAGATTACTTCCGCGGTCACTGTGAAATGATCGGAGGCCTGCCAATTCGAACTAGCTGGGCTGATGCGGAATGTGCTCTCGCTGATGCGGTCCGTGGCGTTGCCGAATGGGACGTGCCTAAATTTGGATCCTCTGATTGCGACTGTAAAAGCCACCTATTTGGGATGACGGACAATCCGATACATAATCAATCCTTTATGAATGTAATAGAAGACTTCCGAATGAATACATTGGATGCGCTAGTTAAGTGATTGTTGTTGGGGCCCCGTCACATAGTGGTTTACTAGTTAAAAAAGTTAGACACTTATTCCTTCGCTCCATAGTGACCTAAGTCGCTCATTCATAAGTGTCTAACTTTTTTACAACCCTATATGTGGACTAGTCCCAACAACAAAAGCACTTTTCCTTTCGCATGGGGCGAGGCCCCTGATGGGGAAAGGGTGTGAGTAGAGTATCAACAATCAGCTGATGTTATCAATGATTGTGTCTGCATATTTGATATGAATACTTGATACAAATGGGGAAAAGGAGAGAGGTGTGGTTGTGTATGCCTTTGTTTGTTAGGTTTGTGTTGTTGGTTTTGTTGTGTGTTTGTAGTGTTGTATTGGGTGGTTGTACTTCTTCTCGAATAACGCTGTTTGATGGGGATCCATACACGCCAAATGATGTGAAGGAGATGGTTGAGGAGCGTTTTTCGGCTTATAATCCCCGTCTTGTGTTGCAGTCTTCTAGGGTTGTTTCTACAAAGCCCAATAAACATAATGAGTATACTTTTTTAGATGAGAATAATGGTTTTGTCTTTACTACAAGTGTGTATGTGAAGACTCCTGAGCTACCTATTCCAGGTGGTCAGCGGGTAACGAAGGCTGAGTATAGGTATGCAGATACATATTTAAATCATTTATATAGTGAGGTAGCTCTTCTTGCTACAAAATATCGCTTTCACATAGCTAATGATGAGGAGCGTAAGGCGCTCATCAGTGCTAAACTCATGCGTCCAGATGGTAATAGTACAGCGCCTTTGTTTGATGAAGGAGATTTTGTATTTCTTAATCAAACATCTAATGGTGCTGGTGTAGTGGGCATGTTACGAGACATATATTCTCTATATAAACCTAATGGTGACGAGACCTTAGTAAGTAGTGTGTATGGACGTAAGGTTAGCTTTTACTATTTACCAAATGGTGAAACAGACAAGAGCAAGGCTCTGTACCTAATAAGTTTTAAAATTAGAGGGCGGGAAGATTGGCGAGATACCTTAATGAGTGGTGTTGGTTATCAAGATAAGAGTTCTGAGCAGATTGAACGAGACATAATTACCGTTGTTGATCGGGAAATACAACAGGCTGTGCGAGGAAAATAGGTCAGGGAGAGGTGTATCTATGAAGCAGTTGATTAGGTATATATCATTAGTTGTTGTGTGTATTTGTACATTTTTATTGAGCGGTTGTTCTTTTGTGTGGACGATGGAAAATGGTGATCCTGCCACGCCAGAGGATATCAAGGCTAGTGTGGAAAAGGAGTTCAGCGTTGTTCATCCGCGTCTAGTTCTTCAATCTGCTGTGGTGGAGAAGGAGAAACCATTCCAGCGCAATGTATATGTTTTTTATGATGAAAGCAATGGTTTTTCTTTTACCATAAATTCTGTGGTGCATCGTCCAACCTTGCCTGCACCTGGTGGTGAGAGAGATAATAATGCAGATTTTGCTTATTCACAGGCGTATCTAGTTCATTTGAATTCTTCTTTGGTAGAGAGTGCTAAGCGGTATGGCATGCGGATGGCCACTCATGAGGAGGCGTTGGAGCTAGCTAAATCTAAGGCGACACGCGTTGCTGGCACTAATAAGATTCCTTTATTTACATACGATGAGATTATTTTTGTAGATACGTCTGTAAAGGGTGAAGATGTTCTAACCTTTATGAAATCTATATATAGCCAATATAAACCGCAAGATAATCCAGCACTGTTGCCTACTGAAAGAAGCATAGGCTTTTACTATTTGCCAAAAGGAGAAGCGGATAAAACAAAAGCTAAGTATTTGATCTCATTTAGATTTAAGGCAAAGAATGATTGGAAAGAAACTATGTTAACTGGGATTGGTAGCACCGGTGCAGACACTTCTGCTGTGGAACGAGATTTTGTTAGCATTTTAGATCATATGATAAAGCATGCGGGTCACTAAATAAGGGATAGAGATAGTTATAAGTGTTCAATACGATGATAAAACAGTTGTTTTAGGATTGTAATCCCGAAATATATTGTATTTAATAAAAATAGGGATTATAATCCTAAAAAATGATATAATTATAATAAATAAGGATTATAGTCCCTGTTTAAATTATAAATGTACTGAATTAGGATTACTATCCTAAAATATGTTTCTAGTTGTGCAATAATAGTGAATATTGTTGAGCTAAGGAGGTTATAATGCCTTTGATTCAACGCGAGCAATACTTAGAATTTTTAAGGCGTCATAAAGATCAAGATGTGATTAAAGTCGTTTCTGGTGTGCGTCGGTGCGGCAAATCTACATTATTTGAATTGTTTAAACAAGAATTATTAGCTAGTGGTGTAAAAGCCAATCAAATCATTTCTATTAATTTTGAAGATTTAGAGTATGAACCGCTACAGGAGTATCATGCCCTCCATGAGTATATAGTAGAACGATTGATTCCAGAGACTCCCATGTATGTATTTTTAGATGAAGTGCAGCATGTACCACAATTTGAGAAGGTCGTAGGAAGTTTATTTATCAAACCTAATGTGGATATTTATATTACAGGTTCAAACGCATATTTTATGTCTTCTGATATTGCCACATTATTAACCGGTAGATATGTGCAAGTTGAGATGCTACCGCTTTCATTTAAAGAATTTCATAGTGCATATAGTCAGCAAAACTTGTCAGATATGGATATATACAATTTGTATATCGAGCATAGTTCTTTCCCTAGGCTTGTACATGTTGAAGATGATGAAAGTATTGATGAATATTTAGAAAGTATTCTAAACACTGTTATTCTGAAAGATATTGTAACGAGATTAAAAATTACAGATGTACCATTATTATTGGATATTATTAAATATTTATTAGCTAATATAGGGAGTTTGATTAATCCAACGAAAATTGCGAATACGCTCACTAGTTATGGTCGCAAAACGGATAATAAGACGGTTGAGAAATATTTACAAGGTCTCAAAGATGGTCTTTTAATCTATGAAGTTGACCGATTTGATGTAAAAGGAAAAGCGTTATTGCAGCGAAATGCTAAATATTATGTTGTAGATAGTGCATTCCGTAAGTTTTTATTAAGTCGTACAGATTCGGATCGCGGTCATATACTCGAGAATATTGTATATTTGGAATTAATTAGACGTGGTTACCGTGTTTATGTAGGGCATCTACAAAATGGTGAAATAGATTTTGTAGCTAAAATGCCACATCGTTTAGAATATTATCAAGTAAGCTATAGCGTTATGGATGATACTACGTTACGACGTGAATTATCACCGTTAGAGAAACTTGATGATAACTATCCTAAATATTTACTTACAATGGATGTGTTACATAAAACAGATAATCATAATGGTATAGAGCAAAAGAATGTTTTAGATTGGCTACTAGAATAGGTGAAGTAGCTTTCACAAAAATGCAGAAAAATACCGATAAAATTAGCCTTTAGCCCTTAAAAATGCTATAATATTATGATGAATTATAATCAGTGTTAGTAAAATGAGGTGAGATTGTGGCAGACCAACAATGGTCCCACGGGAATATTCATCCCGTTCAGATTGATAAAGAAATGAAGAACGCCTATATCGATTATGCGATGTCCGTAATCGTAATGCGTGCTCTTCCAGATGTGCGCGACGGCTTGAAACCAGTTCATCGTCGTATTTTGTACGCGATGCACGAAACAGGCATGACGCCAAATAAACCGTACAAGAAATCCGCTCGTATCGTCGGTGACGTACTCGGTAAATATCATCCACATGGTGATAGCTCCGTTTACGATGCGACTGTACGTTTGGCGCAAGATTTCAATACGCGCTACCTCTTGGTAGACGGCCACGGTAACTTTGGTTCCATCGATGGCGATAGTGCCGCTGCGATGCGTTATACCGAAGTACGTATGGCGAAAATTACGCAAGAAATGCTTGCTGATATCGACAAGGAAACTGTTGATTTCATGCCGAACTATGATGAAAGCTTGCAAGAACCTACCGTATTGCCAGCGAAGATCCCAAATCTTCTCATCAATGGTTCCAGCGGTATCGCCGTAGGGATGGCGACAAATATTCCGCCGCACAATCTTAACGAGGTATGTAATGGCCTTACCATGCTCATCGATAATCCAGATGTAACTGTGGACGAATTGATGACGCAAATCAAAGGTCCAGACTTCCCAACTGGGGCGCTCATTTTGGGCAGGGAAGGCATCAAAAAAGCGTACTCCACAGGTCGTGGTAGCGTAAAAATGCGCGCTCGTGCAACCATTGAAGAAATGGCGAAGGGCAAGCATAAAATCGTAGTGACTGAGATCCCATACCAAGTTAACAAGGCTCGCGTTATCGAAACGATTGCGAACTTGAGCCGCGACAAGGTTATTGATGGCATCACAGCACTTCGCGACGAATCTGACCGTCAAGGTATGCGCATCGTTATCGAATTGCGTGCTGACGTGCAACCAGATATCGTTCTTAACAAATTATATAAACACACTCAACTTCAAGAATCTTTCGGCGTGATTATGTTGGCCCTCGTAGATGGCCATCCTCGCGTATTGAATTTGAAAGAAGTATTGGGTTACTACTTAGATCACCGTCTCGAAGTAATCGTACGCCGCACTCAATTCGAGCTTAACAAAGCTGAAGCGCGTGCTCACATCTTGGAAGGCTTGTTGATCGCCCTCGACCATATCGATGAAGTTATCGCTACAATTCGCAGTTCTCAAACTGACGAAATTGCACGTAACGCATTGATGCAAAAATTCGGGCTTTCAGAAAAACAAGCAGTAGCCATCCTCGATATGCGTTTACGCCGTTTAACAGGCTTGGAACGCGAAAAAATCGAAGACGAATACAAGGAATTGTTGGCATTGATCGAAGACTTGAAAGCTATCTTGGCTAGCGAAGCGCGTCAACGTCAAATCATCAAAGACGAACTAGAAGATATGAAGAAGAAATACGGCGACCCTCGTCGTTCTGAAATCACAATCGATACGTCCGACCTTGATGTAGAGGACCTCATCGCTGACGAAGAGATGGTTATTACCTTGACTAAACAAGGTTACATCAAACGGATGAACGCGAACGTATATCGCAACCAACATAAAGGTGGCGCTGGCGTTATCGGCATGAAGACGAAGGAAGACGATTATGTAACGCAAATTATGCATGTACGTACGCATAATACATTGTTGTTCTTCACGTCCACAGGCCGTACATACCGCCTCAAAGCATATGAAGTGCCAGAAGCAGGTTCCCGCAACTCTCGTGGTACTGCTATGGTTAACGTATTGCCACTAGCTGTAGGCGAATCCGTTACGACTATGATTGACCTTGAACGCGTTCAAGAAGATGTAAACTTATTCATGGTAACTGAGTTTGGCGTTGTAAAACGTACAGCTATCGAAGAATACCGCAACATCCGTCGTTCTGGTCTCAACGCTATCAACCTCGACGAAGGGGATCACTTGATTTCCGTCAACGTAACGACTGGTGACCAAGATATCTTGATTGGTACTAAATTGGGTATCGCTATTCGTTTCAGTGAAAGCGATGTACGCCTTATGAAACGTGCGGCTCACGGCGTGCGAGGCATTAAACTCAATGCAGGCGACGTGGTTGTAGGTGCTGGTGTTATTAATGCTGATGAAAGCGAAGCACAAGTGTTTACTATCTCCGAAGAAGGATTTGGTAAACGCAATGATGCGGAAGCTTATACATTGCAAAAACGCGGCGGTAAAGGCTCTAAGAACTTCAAGATTACGAACAAAACAGGTGACGTAGTTGCCGTTGAAGTTGTTCATAACGATGATGAAGTAATGCTTATCTCTGAACAAGGCAAAATCATTCGCTTTAACATGAATGATATTGCTGTTAAAAAAGGTAAAGCTATTTCTGGTGTGAAAACACAAAATCTCGACGAAGGTGATAAAGTAGCTAGCATTGCTGTTATTCCAGGTTCTGAAATCGAAGAAGATGTAACTGAAGAATAATAAGCTGAAGAACATTAATCTCATAAGTTCATAAGCTAACGAGCTAAATAAGCTAATAAGCTTATGAGCTAGAGCATACTATAAGTCATATAATTATGTAATTAAGATACAAATATGTAAGTAACTATGGGCGGCCATCTTAGATGGTCGTCTCTAGCGTTAAGGAGTTAGAAATGAAAAAATGGTTAGCTGCTATGTTTGCAGCAGGGGTTTTCTTTGTAGGTGGCTTTGGCCAAGCGAGTGCCGCTGATTGGTATTATATCGATGCTGATGCTGATGATGCAGCATGGTTTATCGACAACTCTTCTGTATATAAAACAGATGATGCGGCAACAGTACTTGTTAAAATTAACAATGTAGAAGGCTTCACATACATCTACACAGTACGCATCGATCGTAAAGAAAAAACATGGACAGAACTTGATACAACAGTATACAGTGCTGCAGGCGTAGCGTTATTATCCAGCAAAGACGCACAAAAACCTACAAAAATTGAAGATGATACCATGGGCGCGGAAGTTATGAAGGCCCTATGGGGTAAATAATCCTTCGGTGTAGGGATGCCCATTCTAGACTGTGTGTTTAGATAGTAGACCCAACACTTCTATGAAAGCCTCCAAAGCGAGCTAAGTCGTTTTCATAGAAGTGTTGGGCCTTTTTATTTCTAATTTACGCTAATCTTAGTATGGGCATCCCTATTATAATACGATTATTTAATCCCATAGGGCCCTCGCTAGACGTTCCTAGAGGAATAAGCTAAGTCGTTTTTAGAACAGTTCGGGGCTTTCTGTTTTCTTATCAATCTTACAGGGCGAATATCAGCCTTCAAATCTATTGGATTATTTAAAGCCCATAGGGGCCTCGCTAGACGTTCCTTAGAGGTTCTATATAGTTTATGCATTTAATAGAGTTTTTATTAGTAATATGCAATTATGGTGTTATAATGAAGTCATAGTGAATTGTATTATGCGAAATGCATAGTTGTTTAGATTTTCTAATCAGGAGAGAACGGTTATGAAGAAATGGTTTGCATGTTTAGCGGTAGCAGGTTTGTTATTTAGCGCTGGTGTGGGCATGTCTCATGCTGAAAGTTGGTATCCTCTTAATACTGATGCGGATGGTCGTACTGGTTACATCGATAACGATACGGTAGAAAAAGACGATGCGCAGGCTAAGTTGAATTTGAAGATTGTTGACCCTAGTGGTGATCACGCTATCTATACTTTGCAATTTAATCGTGCTGCAAAGACTGCGAAACTGCTCGAGATGAAAGCATACAATCCAGCAGGCTATATGATTGGTGGCCAAACATACGACAATACAGACATACAAATACAAGAAGGAAGTAATCTAGATCACGTGTATCACTTGATTTGGTAAATTTCCTCTTTAGTTATGAACGGGTGGATATATCTCTTCGGCCTCCATAGTGACCTAAGTCGTCCTTAGAGATATATCCACCCGTTTTCTCATTTCCTAATGAGGAAATCTTTCCAAAACTGCGTTTGGGAGTAGTTACCTAAGTCGGTCTCAAAGAGATGGAACCCTTTCTGTACGTATGATTAAATGTATCTAAATTATTTATTCCCTTAAATTATGGTATAATTTAAGGGAATAATTTTATGTATAAGGGATTAGAACCGAATGGAGGTGTGTGTATGCGTCGTTTTGAGTATGGTTGGATTCAGTCTTTGTCGTTGGATATGGATATTTTAAGTCTTATTGCGGGAATTTACCGGGCGAATGGCAAGGAGGAGGTTTTGCTTTCACAGAGTCCTGCTATATTAGATTCTCTTGTAGAGTTGGCAAAGGTACAGAGTACGGAGGCTTCAAATGCGATTGAAGGGATTGTGACGACGAGTACACGGCTTCGGCAGTTGGTGGCTGACAAGACTACGCCTCGAAATCGGGATGAGCAGGAGATCATGGGGTATCGTGATGCTTTAAATGTTATCCATGAAAGTTATGACTCCATATCTTTGTGTCGCAATCATATTTTGCAGTTGCACAAGATTTTGTATAATTACCAGTTTAATGCTCGTGGTGGACAGTTAAAGAGTGTACAGAACTATATTAGTGCTACCTATCCCGATGGACGGACAGAGGTGTTATTTACTCCTCTAGCGCCCTATGAGACAGCAGAGACTCTTGACCAGATTTGTGCTGAATATAATCGTGTTGTAGGCAATGGAGAGGTAGAACCACTTCTAGCTATTCCTATTTTTATACATGATTTTTTATGTATTCACCCATTCAATGATGGAAATGGTCGCATGAGTCGATTATTGACGACATTGTTGCTGTATCGCAGTGGCTTTATGGTTGGTAAATATGTGTCCTTAGAGGCTAAAATCGCCGCAAACAAGGATATGTATTATGCTGCTTTGCGCGAGTCTAGTGATGCCTGGTATGATGAAAGCTCTTGTCCTACGACTTTCATTCGGTATTGGTTACAAATGTTATTGGCCGCGTATCATGACTTTGAGGACCGCAGTTCTATATTGGCAAATCGTGGTTCTGCCATGGAGCAGGTGCAAGCTGCCATCGATAATCACTTAGGGGCTTTCACAAAGCAAGATATTAGAGACTGGTGTCCTAATCTTAGCGATAGTGCTATTGAATATTCTGTACGTGCTCTTGTGAAGGATGGTCGTATTCAACGTAAAGGCGGAGGTCGTTCTACCTATTATGTGAAGTCTTGATAATTGAGCACGTTTGTCTTTCATAAAATATTTAGTTTCATCGAATATACTAGATTTCGTATTCTTGTATTTAAATCGAGAGGTAAACATATGAAAAAAACATTGGCAGCTGTTTTGGCAGCAGGCGCTTTATTGATTGGTGGCATCGGTAGTGTTGATGCAGCAAATTGGTATACTGTTGGTACTGATAGCAATGGCATCACTTGGTCCATCGATAACGATTCTGTTAAAAAAGATGATAAAAAAGCTGTTTTGGACATCAAAGCTATGGACTACGAAGGTTACCACTACATCGTAACTGAAGAGTTCAACCACAAAAAACGCGAAGTAAAAGACGTTAAGGTTACTCTTTACAATCCAAAAGGCGAAGTAGTAAAACAAGAACAACCTAACAAATCTACTCGTAAGGTTGAACAAGGTACTCCTGCATACGCTGTATACACACTTATTTGGGGTGACAAATAATCTGATCTTCCGAGGGTTATGATTTTTGGTGAAAGCCACATACGCACGTTCTCATTTGAGGGCGTGCGTTTTTTATTTGCTTTTAATTCCCTAAAATTTGGTGAATTATTTATCCATTCGTGGTACAATGGGAATATTATTACACATTTTGTAAGTTGTCTCTTATTGAAATATGCTTACGCACAATGTTATGCAGAATGCCATGCGCAATATTATGTCATCTAGAGAGGGTTGATTAATCATAATTTTGCACAAAAGTGTAACATTTCTACATAGTATAAACTTTCACTATAGCGTATACTAAAGGTAAGATGTGGAAGTACGCTTTGAGCACAGTGCTCTGTAGTTTGGCCTATTTCTTTTAAAGGTTTGCTAGTTTTAGTTTGTTAGAGGAGGTCCTCATGTCTCAATACGAATTTATCGATAAACGCGTGCCGATTGCGCTCGACAATCCATCCATTTATCACGACATTTCTAAGTGTAAAAACTGTACGTTATGCCGTCGCGCTTGTGCGGACGTAATGAGCGTACTCGACTACTACGATCTCGATGCAAATGGCGATGTGCCTGTATGTATCCACTGTGGTCAATGTGCGGCTGCATGTCCATTCGACTCCATGCATGCTAAATCCGAGCTTGAAAAGGTGAAAGCAGCTCTTGCAGATCCTGAAAAAATTGTTGTTATTCAAACAGCTCCAGCTGTTCGTGTAGCTATCGGCGAAGGCTTCGGTTACGAACCAGGTACATTCCTTGAAGGTAAAATGGTTGGTGCATTACGTGCATTAGGTGCGGACTATGTAGTAGATACTAACTTTGGTGCGGATTTAACTATCATGGAAGAAGCCTCTGAGCTTGTAGAACGCCTTAAAAATGGTGGTCAAATTCCTCAGTTCACAAGCTGCTGCCCAGCGTGGGTGCGCTTTGCGGAAATCTACTTCCCTGAATTGATTCCTAACTTGTCTTCCACACGTTCTTGTATCGCTATGGAAGCAGCTATGATTAAGACTTATTTTGCTGAGAAAAAAGGCATTAATCCTAGCAATATCGTATCCGTATCTGTAAACCCTTGTACGGCTAAAAAAGCAGAAACAAAACGGGAAGAAGAAAATGCAGCGGCTCGTTACCATAATGATGAATCTCTTGGCATGGATACAGATATTTCCATCACCACACGTGAGTTCATCCGTTGGATTCAAGAGGAAAACCTCGACTTCAATGCTATTGAAGAATCTCAATTTGATGACTTAATCGGTATGGAAACTGGTGCATCCATCATCTTTGGTAATACTGGTGGTGTTATGGAAGCAGCTATGCGTACAGCGTACAAGCTCATCACTGATAAAGAGCCACCTCCATATGCATTGACACACCTTGAAGACGTTCGTGGTATGGAAGGTGTTAAAGAGGCCACTGTTCAATTAGGTGATGATGTAACCTTGTCTGTTGCTGTAGTGCATGGCGGTAAAAACACACGTGACTTCCTTAATGCCTTAAAAGACAGTGATAAACACTATGACTTTATCGAAGTTATGGCTTGTCCAGGTGGCTGTATCGGTGGCGGCGGTCAACCGCGCACTAAATTGCCTCAAGCTGTGAAAACTAAGGAAGCTCGTATTGGCGGTCTTTACGAAGCTGATGCGAACTATAAATGGGTCGCTTCCTATGAAAACCCAGAAATCCAAGCCTTATACAAAGACTTCTTGGGTGAACCATTGGGCCATAAGGCACATGAACTTTTGCATACACATTACACAGACCGCAGTGCGGTTCTTGGTGATCGCAAAGACGTAACACCTGAAACATGCCCAACATCCCCTAAATATAAGGGCTAATCGTATTACGATGTAGCTAATTCGGTCAGTACGGATCGTTTCGAATGTAATCTGCCGATACGTACATCTATACATTGGCATGATTAGACTGGTATATGGGTAACTAACTGAACATACATAAATCCTACGGGTCATGAGTGACTTGATACTTGTGTAGATATTGACTACTGAGTGTCAACTTACATGCGATTCGTAGGATTTTTATATTTATCCTTCTTATAGTTTTGTATATGTTATATGTATGGATCTCATAAGGCACTAGATTGTGACTGTATGTACTATCATAATGATTTCATATCAATGGATTGTTTTGTATAGTAATTGTTACTGTTACTTTATAACTTTATTATGATAAATTAGTATAGGAAATTAGCTTTCACATGAGGAAAAGATGAATTATATAGTGTATAATATATAGAGAAGTAATGTGTAAGAGAGTTCAGCAAGGAGTTTTGTGGAGAGATGAACTTGTTTTTACGGCGTGCCTTATGTGGCATAGCCTTGATAGTCGCCGCCATCGGTATTGCGGGATGCCAACATGAGAGTCAGGCAGAGCAGGAAGAGGTACGAACTGTATCGTATCGAGCCGTCATGGAATCAGACAAACCTGTCCCTGAGAAGGTGAACACCTGGCTTGGGGCTATGTCTCAAGAGGACAAGATAGGCCAGCTGATGATGATTAGCCTTCACGGCAGCACGGTAGGACAGTCCCAAAAGGACGTCATCAGGAAATACCGTGTGAGCGGCGTTATGCTAACTAATGAAAATCTAAATAATAAAAACCAAGTGAAAGCTTTCACCAGCGATATCATGCAAACGGCCACAACGGCGAGTATGGTGACGCCATACATCGGCATCAATCGGGATAAGGTGTTGAGTACGAATGAAAGTTTCTTGCGCTTGCCAGAGCCAAATCGTTGGGGGCAACTACCGATGGAACGGATCATCAATTTAGTGACTCGATCGGCCATCGAAATGCGCGATATGGGCTTTAATCTCATTGTGGGACCGAATGCAAACCTAGGGGTGCCGAATGTGTCCTATACATCTGACCCTACGTGGGCAGGGCATATGGATCTCGCCATGGCGGAGCGTTACCAAATCAACCACATGTGGTTTGCCTATAACTACTTCCCAGCAGTGAGCCTTGGTGATGCATCCTTTGAGACCGCTAACGATGCGAAAGTCTATTTGAACAACAACGATGTGTCCGTATTTAAACGCCTCATTACACAGACGACAGCGAACACGTACATGCTCGTCATAAGTCATGTGCAAATCCCTGCCATCGATAATGAACACCTAGCGAGTAACTCGAAAGCAATCATAACGGATTGGCTACGACACGAGCTAGGCTATAACGGCGTGGTTATGACCGACCGTGTCGATGTAGGGGCCTTGCAAGCAAACCAAAAGATAGGGGACTTTGCAGTTAACTCCATCGTAGCAGGCAGTGACCTCGTCCTTCTTGATGCGGATACGGGGCACATCGATGAAGTCCATCGCGCACTTACGCAAGCAGTGGCGAACGGAACCATTTCAAATGACCGACTCAATGATGCGGTTAAGCATATTTTGCTCATGAAGATGCAAACTCAACTACAACAATAAAGAAACAAATACAACAATAAAGAAATAACTATAACAATAAAGAAACGACTCTATAAATATCCTTATTACATACGAGTCATATGACGTGCTATACCTTATGGTAGGCACGTCTTTTTATATGTGTTGGGTATGGAAAAAGATTATATACGGAATATTGTATGTCATCGTGATGAGGATAGACCTATAAGAATGCAGTAAATATAAGGGCTTTCACAATTGAATGGGTAAAAAGTAAACCATTAAATAAGTATATTTTATGCGTAAAAAATTTAACATAATAAAAAGTCATGTTAATATTATGAAAATAAGTTTAAATTTGTTTTAAATTTATGATATAATAATCTCCATAGAATGTTGGAGGTGAGAGTATATGAATTTTGTGGGACGTGCTGAAATTATTGAGAGTATCCAGTCCCGTATTGCGATGAATCAAATGAGTTTGTGTGTTGTGTACGGTCCGCATCGCAGTGGCAAATCCTATGTGGCTTCCCAGCTTGTACGACGTCATAAGGCGTTATACTTGGCAGGTCGCATGGCTAATGAAGCAATCCATGTAGCCGATATGAATCGAGCTCTTGAGGCACGTTTTGTTCCTACTGATGAGCAGGACAAATTCGAACCGATCACTAGCTTGCAAGAGGCTTTTGAGGGTCTATTTGAAAGCAGTGTGAAAACGCCTCAGACTGTGGTGATTGATGATTACCCTTCCTTGGTGGAGGCTGTACCTCAGTTCCCCATACACTTGCGTGATTTGTTAGATACCTATAAAGAAACGAGCCAGTTGAACATCATTTTGATGGCCAATGGTTTAGAACAGCTCGATGGTCGCATCATTGGCGATCGCAGTCTAATCGGTCCCTATGTGTCGGAATATTTTGAGGTGAAACCGTTCTCCTTGGTGGATATGAAATCCTTGGGTCTTCACTATGCGAAGGATGACTTGCGTACTGTATTCGCCGTAACAGGCGGTCTACCTGCGTATGTGCAGTACTTTGATAATGGTGAAAGCATCGATACGAATATTATTAATTTGTTCTTCTCTGTATCGGGTGCCCTATTTGAAGAAACACAACATATCTTACATCGAGATATGAAAAATATAACAGGTGCTAATGCCATCCTATCTGGCCTTGCTACCCTTGAAAGACCATACTACGTGGAGCTTTTACAAGCTAGCCAAATTAAAAGCGGCACCTTTACATCTCGTTTAAATGACCTCATGGCGATGGGTCTCGTAGGTCGTATCCAAGCGAATAGCCGTGGACCTGCGAAATACGCAGACTACCACTTTACCAATAGCATGTTCCATTTCTGGTACCGCTATGTGTATAAATACTGGGGTGAAATCGTGCGTGGCAACGGTGCAGACGTGTACCAAACCTACGTAAAACCACAACTGAAAGACTTTGTGGAAGCTTCCTGTATTGCAATTTAATCAGACAATTTAATCAGACACCACACTTCCTCTGTGGTGTCTTTTTGTGTTGTTTATTTATTTTGCCGTAGTATTCTTCTGAATCTTATTTATGTGTCATATTCTTTTGAATATATTTCATTTTCAGCAATTACCTATCTAGGTGTATAGTTATGACCTTTTATGGGTAGAAATTAATGTTAGGATGTAACAGAATATGACGGAATTCAAAAGAATTGCCAATTTGTCAAAATCTCCGATCCACGCTATTGTGTAGATAAGCGCTATGCCATGGCAGGAAAGGGGATTTATGTTATACACAAACGAAGAACCGTTAGTACAACGAACCTGTATTAAAACTGCAAGCTTACAATCGGAGAAATTAGTTACTAGAAAATCAGTATCTGAAAAAGTAAAATCTAAAAAAGCACAATCTGAGGAACTATCACCTGCGGAAAAAACGTCTGACGAAGTACTTTCTAAGGAATCAAAGTACAAGGTGCCAGAGGAGTTAAAATTACAGACCCTTATTTGTGGGCATCAGGTATTAACATCCTTATCGGATAAAAGCCTTGTGTCGGTTTGTCAAAATCCAAACATGCGGATTCAGACCGTTGGATATCAGCCGTGGTCTGTTGATGAGCTGCGCCATGATGCGGCACAAATAGAGATTTGTCGCAGGTATCGACCACTCATCTTGCACTATACGAATCGGACCGGGAACCGCGAGTTTAGGGAAGACCTAGAGAGCTATCTATGGGCCATACTCTTGGAATCGATTTATAGCTTTGATCTGAAAGGGGCTGTACCGTTCCCTGGCTTTGTGAAAGCTGGCATTAGATATGGTTATATGCGGTATTGGAAACGAGAACGGTTACGTAATCATCGTGAGATTCATATACCAGATCGCATCACCGAAGATGGAGAGGTCACGTTTGGTATGGATATCTTCTCGTCTGGAGAAAATATAGCGGACATGATCATGACTGCCGATGAAGAACAACGCTTACGAGCCCGTCTCGTATGGGCATTGGGTAGATTATCTCAAGACCAACAAGACCTTTTGCGCCGTGTATATGGGGAATGTAAAAGCCTCGTATCCGTTAGTGAAGAGCTGAACTGTAGCCGCCAAGCTATCCAAAGACGTCATGAACGAGCCCTTCGGAAGCTGCGCAGATACCTAACGACGGACTTTAAGAAATTGCGAGTACACTAGTATGAATGCAATAGGGCTATACATTCATTAGAGATATACACGTATTAAAGTTATATACATATGAGATTCTTAGAACTCTGAATCGATTAGAATATGTAGTGTAAACATATGAATATTAGTCTATTAGAGTCTAGTTCGTATTAAATAATATGTGTTAATATAATTTAATTTCTTATTTATATTCTGATTTTTGTATAATTACATTAATCTCGATTAATAGATATACATAAAATATGCAATTCTCAATTTAAATGAGAAAATAATGACACATATAAGTAACCATTAGTTTTACAAGATCTTAAAGTCTTTAATTTTACATAAATTTCTATAGTTTTGTGTATATATTTACAAATTATACAGACTGATATACAATTAAATCAACAGCAGATTAAAGCATGCGAATCTGCTTTCACAGAACACGTGTTCATTGTATTGTTGAAAGGAATGTTCCTAATTAGAGGGGAGAGAATTCCTATGATAACACATGATGAATTAACAGATATGATGGCCGCTCGGCTATCTAAGGGAGAGGATTTGGATTTGATCTATACGAATCCAAAGAACCACATTGTTTGTTTTATTCCTACTTATGAGCCTGGTGGTGGTGATAGTACGAAGTGCTATTTCGTAGATGGCCGTGAAGAACTGATCTGTCTGCCGATGCGCACCATTACGCGGGAGCTGGCGGTACAGGAAGGGTTGAGGCCCAATTACATTATGACCAGCGACGGTCGGCGTAGTAGCTATACATCGCCTAAGACCTATGGTCCGCATCTGACCTTTGCCCATATTAAATGTCGGCGCCCTGTTGGCAAAGACGTGGTGTATGGCCTCTTTAACGTGGCTATACCCTATGAATATATCGTTACGGAAGGTCCGGAACCCGACACGAGCTATATTCACGTGGGGAACTTTGCACCGATCTTGGTGTACCAATCCCCGCGTCACGTTAAACACAAACTGAATGAAGCCATGCTAGAACACTGCAACTACGTGCGCAAAATGCTAGCCCGCATCAAACTCAGCCAAAACCCACAAGTCGTGGCCGAACTATTTATCGCCTGGAGAGACCTAACAAGATAACGATTAGTTAGGTGGTGAAAGTAGGGTTAAAAGGGAAGAGAAAAGGAGGATATATAGGGAGATATAAGAAAATATTTTAATTATAATATGTAATAAAGAAACCATTCTTTGTGTAATCAAAGGATGGTTTCTTTAGTATTTAAAGAATTAATCCTTGTAGTCTTTATTTATTAATATAGATATGATACTATTTTATTATTTATCTTATAAAATAACTTTTGAATTTTCTCTAGATTTTATTGTAAAAATCGAACGTTTGTGCTATAATTTATGTAAAGAAGTATTAGTAAGTTGATATATAATTAGGGGTGTATTCTATGAAGCTTATAAGTCTTTTTAGTGGTTGTGGGGGGTTAGATTTGGGATTTGAGCGTGCTGGATTTGAAATTCCAATTGCTAATGAATATGATAAGACCATTTGGGATACCTTTAAAGCTAATCATCCTAATACACATCTTATTGAAGGTGATATTAGAAAGGTAAATAAAGATGATATAGAAGAATATATCACAGACGACGTTGATGGTATTATTGGGGGCCCTCCTTGTCAATCTTGGTCTGAGGCAGGTGCCTTAAGAGGTATAGAAGATGAAAGAGGACAATTATTTTATGATTATATTCGTATATTAAAAGATTTTAAGCCGAAATTTTTCTTAGCTGAAAATGTTAGTGGAATGCTTGCTGGTAGACATGCTCAGGCGGTAGAGAATATTATACATTTATTTAATGATGCAGGATATGATGTTAGTGTTAATTTAGTGAATGCTAAGGATTATGGTGTTGCACAAGAGCGAAAAAGAGTTTTCTTTATAGGCTTTAGAAAGGATCTTAAAGTTAATTTCAAATTCCCCATGGGTTCTACACAAAATGATGAGGATAAAATAACCTTAAGGGATATAATTTGGGATTTAAAAGATTCGGCAGTGCCAGCCCTTGAAAAGAATAATACGAATTCTGCAGCTATTAATAATAATGAATATTTTATTGGTGCATATTCTACTATATTTATGAGTAGAAATCGTGTTAAGAGTTGGGATGAACAAGCTTATACGGTACAGGCATCTGGTCGTCAGTGCCAACTTCATCCGCAAGCACCTAAAATGGAAAAAGTTGATAAGAATAAATATATTTTTGTGAAGTCTCATGAAGATTTATATAGAAGAATGACAGTTAGAGAAGTTGCACGTGTTCAAGGATTTCCTGACGATTTTAAATTTATTTATAGTAAAGTCGACGTGGGGTATAAAATGATTGGTAATGCAGTTCCAGTTAATTTGGCATACGAGATTGCTTCTGCTATAAAAGCTGTTTTAGTGTAAAATAAAAAATATGGTTGATATAATTATATCAACCATATTTTTTATTCGTGGGTAATTTCATTGTAGTTTATAACATTATCTTCGTTTAAATCTTCAGTGTTAATACTCTCTAAAGCGTTTAATGCATACTTTAACTTATTATAAGCTGAATCTCCACCTACAGCTAAAGGTGTATTGAAGTTTAAATTGTGAGATAATTTAGAATTTTCTATAGTCCAGTCTACTGAAACTGCGAGAGGACGATTACCATCATACTTATTATCGAATGTTCTATAGTTTAAGGCCTTATAGACACAAAATAAATTAGGGTTGCTTTTAACATAGCTACTGATAGGTTGTAATCTAGTAATTATACTCTCAATTGATGAAGTGTCATTTGTTACTAACATATAGTTAGCTATACCAGAATTTTTTATAATTTGACCATTGACTGAAGCATTTTTTTTGCTCTCCGCTAAATTTGTTCCTGAGTAGACATCCGTTACTTCATCTTCTGTAAGCTCTAGTTGTGTACTTAATTTTCCACCTGTTTTATTTGTTAATTCAAATTTCCAACCTAAAGTGATTGAGCCTGCTTGTGTTCTTGAGGATTTTGTTTTATAAATTAGTTTTTTTGCTTGGAATTGTGATCTTAATTTGTGAGTTGCCTCGTTTATTTTAGTTTCCCAATTATCCCCAAATAGTTGTTTAGCTCGTTCTTTACTAATTTTATTCTCTACAAAATCAGCATTTTCTTTTTTATAAGAAATCTTAATTTCTCTTACTTCATTTGTATTAATATCTTGTGCTTCAATATAAATATCTGTTTTAGGCTCACCATGAGGACTTGATGGTTTTCCGGCAAAGTTAACCTTGTAAGTATTACCTTCGAAATTAAATTGTGTATCATTTTGGAATAACTCTAGAATAGCCCGTTCGGCTTCAGTAAACTTCATAATACATCTCCTCTTATAAAATTTATATTCACTAAATAATAGTTTATCAGTATCAAGTTATTATATATAGTGAATGATTAACTTATTAGTTGTGGTGTAATAGCCTTTCCTATATAATTTATATTATATAGGGGGGGGATTGAATATGTCTAACAAAAGCTTTACTCTTAAATTCCATTACTATTTTGTTAAATCTTCAATAGAAGGGGATTTAGCATCTTTTGAAATTGATACTAATAAAAAGTTAGAACGACTACTAATAAAACTATCTGAATGTAATCATGAAGAGAGGATCTGGAGACATAATCAGGATGATGATAATATGATTATTCTGCAGTCTTTGTCTAGAGAGCGTAATGGCTTTTGGAAGTTAAACTTTGTGAAGATTCGAGATGGTGCTTTACCAGGAAGACTAAGTGCAGATGGTGTATTTAGTGAGATTATTTTGGAACCGGATGAATATATAGGGGAAGACATGACAATTATTTATTCTCCAAAATATTCGTTGCTGGGATTACAACGTAATTTTTTTAGTGTGAGTGCATCAAAGGTTCAAGATTATTTTTCAAATAAAGAAATGATTTTTATACAAGATGGTGTTAGTTTTATATTTGAGCCTATTATTGAGTCTAAAGTTATTCCGGAAACAGCTATTTTAAGAAATGTTGAGGTCTCTTGTTATGATTTAAATGGCGCATCAATAGAGGATATTATCTCAAGTGATAATTCTTATGGTGCTAGAAGAATTACTTTAATATATGGAATGGGTACTGCTCCTAAAGATAAAGGATTACTTAGTGGGATTCGTACTATTTTAGGGAATTGTATTGGTGATCCTAGATACAAGAGGGTAAAAGCTTCATATCGTAAAGATGCTAATAGTCCAATTGAAGCAATTGATTTTATTGAATCTAAAGTTGAAAATCGAATTTCCTTAATGTATTCAAAAACAGATCCAATTACCCACGATCGCGTTTATATGGCATTTTTACCAGAATTTAAGAAACAATTAGCTATTATTGCTCCAGTTGAAGGCGAAGATAATGAAAACGATGATAGGTAAATATAGAATACTTATTCTTTTTCTTTGCATTAGCATTGTGTTAACGTTTTGTTTTGATGTAGATAAAGTTAGAAGTGATAATTTCTTATCATCAATTCTGACGGTTGCTTCTATTATTGTAGGATTTATAACTGCTACAGTAAGTTTATTTATAGGTATAGCTGGAACGAATGTTATGCAGCGGCTGAATAAAAGAGGTAAGATTGATGAGTTAATATTTCGCTTTAAAAGTATAATTTATACAGGAATTTTGTCTATCATAATATCCATATACATGTACTTATTTGATAATGTTAAGCACATATATATTAATAATATTACAATACCGATAAGTTCCATAATTATTGCTTGTTTATTTACCTCACTTTCTTTAAGCATATATTATACATTAAATTTAATAAAAATAATGCTTTTAATTTTCAGAGACTTAGTAAAAAAATCATAATTCGATAAAAGAGGAGACTGTTTTGAAACAGTCTCCTCTTATGTTATATAGATTTATTAAATCAAGGCTGCCATTTAGAGTACCCAAATCCCATCATAATAATGCTCACTACGAGCATGCCGTTACCGAGGGTAATAGTGCTGTCACTTGTGGCTAGACAGGTAATAAAGGCTCCGATACCCATAATTATGGTTCCTAGTATAGCTGAGAGTTTATAGATTGCCATGATGATCACCCGTTGCTTTCACTAACGACATTAGGTTTTACAATATACGTGATGAGTGTGTATAGTAGGGCGCCGATTATAATCCCGTTTAGTGAAGCGAGACCAAATGGCATGAATTTTACACCAACTAATGCGATGGCCCAAGTGATCCAAGGAACTAGATTCCATTTTTTGAAAGTAGCCTTATCATAATCAATATATTTTCCACGATGAACTAGATAGAAATCGGCTAAAATAATACCACATAGTGGTGGAACAATAATACCTAGTGTACTTAAGAATACAAAGAGAGATTCAATTTTGTATGGTTGAGTAATTGTTGCTAATGCAGAGATGGCAATTAGCACGGCTAGCATAATATTTCTGTTTAGTTTGAAAGAATTTGCTAGGTTCAGTGATGTGGAATAAAGGTTTGCACCATTTGTTGTAAAGATGTTAGTTGTTAATAATAATAAGCTTGGGAATACAAGACCAAAGCTTAATAATACTGTAATTAAGTCGCCATCATGCATAGCTATACCTGCAATAGCACCACAGCTAATCATTAGCGTATTGCCACCTAATAAGCCAATTGTGCTAGCAGTAATAACATCTTTTTTGCTTTTACCATAGCGCATAATATCGGCGATACATGTTGCAGTAGATAGAATCCATGTACCAATAACAATAGTGATACCTGAAAGTAAATCAATGGGTTGTACAGGTATATGGTTAAACAGTTCTTGCCATCCACCGATAGTTAGAACAGAGCGAGTGGCCGTACCTAGTGAAAGGAATACGATAGCTGGAATTGCGATATAGCCAAATACGGCAAGTGATTTAATACCTAGAATTGCAAAGATACCCATGATCACAGCACTGAGCATCATAGCAATGACTTCACCTGTGTAGGAAAGGTTGAATACTTGAGCAATAAAATGTCCATATAAGGCCGCTTGAATAGTGTACCAACCTATATTGACTATAGGAACAAAGAGTGAAGCGATTCTTGAGCCTTCCTGACCAAAGCTATATCTTGTTAAAAGTGCAAAGGTAAGGCCTGTTTTATAAGCAATTACGCTCACTAGTCCTGCGATGATACATAAGAAAATATTTCCTAGAATCATGGCTAACAATAATTCATTGAAGGTAAGCCCTGCAGCTAATCCACCGCCAGCCATCATACTAGTTACAAGAAAAACAAATCCAGTCCAAACGATTGTGAGAGAAAAACAAGATTTTCTTGCCGCTAATGGCACAGGTTCTCTAGAGTACTCATTATCTGTGTTTGTATTAACCTGTTCTACAAACTCTAATTTCTCCTTACTCATAGATTTACACTCCTATACGTAATGAAAACCACCATGATGTATTTTGTATTTATATAAATATGGCAGTAAAGACCTATCTTGTAGCGCAAATATAGCAGATGTCTCAAATAGAGAGTTCATATTAAGTTGTCATAAACGAATAGTATTTAATTTCATTAAAGCATACTTAGAATTAATATTCAATATGTATGCTATGTATATTACTTTCTATTTTTGCTTGAAGGTAGCTCCAACACATATCGTAGATATGTATTGGAGCATTAGCGTAACCTATGCATCATAGTTATTTTTAAATTTTTCATGAATGTGTTATTGTTATATTTATAATGAGTCAAATGCACTTTATGTCGCTGAGAGGTATAGGGTGCAATCAAATAAATTACGTATATTGTTATTAGTTTTAATAGAATAGTGAAATGTATTAGCCCACAGTGGTGCTAGTGCACTTCTTTGGAAATGAATATGATTCAATCAATAGAGCGTGGTATTGAGATACTCAAGTTATTAGAGGCAGGACCTCTTGGTGTAACTGAGTTGGCGAATGCGACAGCGTTGCCGAAGACGACGGTTCATCGGTTGCTCAAGACCTTTGAGGCCCATCATTGGGTTGAGTTCAATGGGGCCAAGAAGTATCAGTTGTCTTGGGGTGTTTTGCCCATGGCAAAGTCCTTTCTTATGTCTTTGGATGTGCGTGCCATTGCGCATCCGTACATGGTGGCTATCCGCGATCAGTTGCAGCAGTCCGTGAATTTGTTCTTGGCGCAAGGCGATTATCGGATCTGTATCGAGCGCGTTGCAGCGGATAAGCCATTGCGTCATGACATTAAGATTGGCACGGTGTACCCTATCTTTAAAGGGGCGGCGGGCAAGATTTTTGGGGCCTATCTAGGGGATTTCAAGGATACCGATATGAGTGCTAGTGAAAGCTCCCAAATTCGTCACGATGGGTATATGGTAACACGAGGCAATCGCGTGCCTGATGCGGCATCGATGGCGGTTCCTATCTTCTCCTTTGGCAATAAGCTAGAGGCGGTGATGACTATCTCTGGCCCTATAGGGGACTACACGGAAGAACGCGTCAAAGAGTATCTATCTGTCATGATGGTATTAGGTCAAACTATTTCCAAACAAATGGGGGCGACCTTATAAATTTATTTTTTATCCAGTTTATGGAATGATATTCCATATTACGGAACATCTATTAGTGCATTAATAAATAGATAATTGGTGCATTATTAGACAAATAAATAGAAAGATGGATAAAAAATAGGTTATTAGATACAGTCTTCATAAGGCTTGTATTGGTAGGTATATAAATTTATGTTTTTATAGTGTGTATGTTGGAGGTAGAAATGAGTCAGCTTTTACAAGAGATTGAAGCATTAAGACAGCCCATGAAGGAGTTGAACGATTTCATCTTCGATCATCCTGAGCTGGGGAACGAAGAGTTCCAAGCCCATGAGTTGTTGACGAATTTATTGGAGAAGGAAGGCTTCACCGTAGACCGTGAGGTGAGTGGCCTGAAAACGGCGTTCAGAGCGGTGTACCACGTAAACGGTGGCGTCCCTAAGATCGGTTTGCTTTGCGAATATGATGCCCTTGAAGGCTTGGGTCATGCGTGTGGTCATAATTTACAAGGCCCATCTATTTGTACGGCGGCGATTGCCTTGAAACGTACGTTGCAAGCGCCTTGTACGCTAGTTGTGTACGGTACGCCTGCAGAGGAAACGGCGAGCGGCAAGCTCGTTATGGCTCGCGAAGGCGTGTTTGACGATTTAGACCTAGCTTTCATGATGCACGGCAGCGATACGACGACAGTAGACGGCAAGTCTTTGGCGTTGAATCTCGTGAATATCAAGTTTCACGGCAAGTCTGCTCATGCGGCGATTGCTCCGGAGAAGGGAATCAGCGCCTTAGATGCCGTGTTATTGTTCTTCAACGGCATGGAGTACTTGCGCGAGCATGTACCAACTGAGGTTCGTATGCATGGTATCATCACTGATGGCGGTAAGGCGGCGAATATTGTTCCAGATTATGCGTGTACTCAATGGTATATTCGATCTTCTAGTCGCATTCGTCTCGATGAGATTGTGGAGCGCGTGAAAAATGTAGCTCAAGGGGCAGCTTTACAGGTGGGCGCTACTATGGAATGGGAAGAGGTTAAGGCGTACGACAACAAAGTCAATGTACAAACCTTGAACGATATACTTTTAAAAAATGCAGAAAAGGTAGGGGCCCCAGAGATTTCCGAGCCTCGTAAGGTGACGGGATCCACCGATTTCTCTAGCGTTACGTTTCGCGTACCAGGCGCCTGCTTGCGCGTGAAATTCGTAGGCAAGGGCGTGACAAGCCATTCTCAAGAATGGTTAGACAATGGTAAAAGCCAGCTCGCTGAGGACGCTATCATGTATGGCGCGAAGGGCATTGCCTTATCTGTTGAGGAAATCCTTGAAACACCAGGTTTGTTAGAAAAAATAAAAGAAGATTTCAAACAGGCAAAGGAAAACTTCTAAGTATTGTGTTGTGAATGGAGGGAACATGTATGAATTTGTTAGTTTGTTTATTGGTTATTGCCATAACGGGGGCGCTGGTTATTAAGAAGTTTAAAGCGCAAACCGTATTGTTGTTAGGCGGTCTTATTATGATGTTCGCAGCTTATTTGTTAGGCTATACGACATCTTTCGTAGAAGCGAAGAAGGCCACAGGGGTTCTTTTCTTTGATGCTTTTGAATTCATTAATATTACAACTGCTAAAGATGCGGCAAACCTTGGTCTCATGATCATGACTTGTACTGGTTTTGCGAAGTACATGGACCACATCGGTGCCAGCTCTCGCCTCGTTGTAACGGCTATCAAACCGCTTGGTAAAATGAAATCTGCATACCTAGTAATGGCGCTTACATTTATTCTAAATATGTTCATGTCCCTAGTAATCCCAAGTGCGTCTGGCCTTGCGATGCTCATGATGGTGACAATCTTCCCAATCCTTGTGCGCTTAGGCGTTAGCCCTGTAGGTGCTGCAGCAGCTGTTGCTACAGGTCATTTGCTCGACATCGGTCCTGCATCTGCTACTACATTACTCGTATCCAAAACTGTAAACATGCCTGTTCATGAATACTTTGTAGGGTATCAGTTGAAAGTATATATTATCTGTGGTTTGATGGCGGCTATTGCTCATTTTGTATGGCAAAAATACTTGGATAAAAAATCTGGTCATGTTCCTGCAGAATATGTTGAAGCTCATAAATCTGATGACCTTGAAGTAGGTCCATTACCATATATCTTCTTGCCATTATTACCATTAATATTTATCCTTGGTTTCAGCGATTATGGTATTCAAGGTGTTAAAATGAACGTAAACCTTGCGATGTTCCTTAGTTTGTTTATCGCTATGGTTTGTGAACTTATCCGTCATCGTGACTTCCGTAAAATGGCAGCTAGCATCCAAACCTTCTTTAAAGGTATGGGCGACCAATTTGCCAACACCGTAACATTGATCGTTGCTGGTGAAACATTCGCCTTCGGTTTGACTTCCTTGGGAATCGTAAAAGAATTCGTTGCCGCTATTCAAAGCCTTGCCATCTCTGCTGACGTAGTAGGTGTTATCGTATCTACAATCATTACAGGCTTAAGTATTGTAATGGGCTCTGGCGTTGCATCTATGTTCGCATTCGCTCCACTCGTTCCAAACTTTGCAGCTGACTTAGGCGGCAATGCGACAACAATCCTTCTTGGCATGCAAAATGCAGCCAGCGTTGGTCGTCTACTTAGCCCAATCAGTGCTGTTATGATCGCCGTAGCAGGTATCGCAAACATCTCCAGTTTCGACCTCGTAAAACGAACAAGCGTACCTGTAATCGTTACATTCATTACAAGTACAATTGCGATTTTGCTTATTCACTAATTCTAAATAGTGCTTTGTTGTTCATATTGGAATTAAACTGATATTAGAAGTAAATACAATACCTCAATAATAAAATATATAAACTATAAAAGGCTCAATAATAGGCATGTTCTCTAGGTTATAGTATACTTATACTAATGAGAGAACGTGCCTATTGTTATTTGAGAGAGGTATTGTATGAAATTAAAAAGTACTTTGTTGAGCTTAGCTGTAGCAGTAGCTTTCACCATGCCTATTGATGCGGCACAGTATACTGTGCCTGAAGGACAACCGCCTGTACCAGGGGCTGACGCTAGTATTCCAGATAATGCATATCAGAACTATCGTTACGATAAGACTCGCAATATTCCTACTGCTGATCACATTAAGAAAATGGAAGAGTATAATAAGCGAATTGATGGAGAGGTTCTTGAGAAGAAAGGAACTGCGGAGCAGGCAGAGCAATCAAAAAAAGCCTATGCGAAGTATTTGGATTTAATTACGCATGAATCTACTGTAATTTTATTGCACGAAGGTGATTATAAGGCTAAAGTGACATTGCCTATTTCAGTGGTAGAAAGTTATTTTGAGGACTTAAATAAAAAGGGTAAAGGCTCGTATGTTTTTGAACACAATGTTATTGCTGGGCTAGTAGGTGCTAATGAAGGAGTTGAAGATTTAGGATTTTATAGAAATGATCAACGTAAAGGGGAATTTAAGTATCCGGGCATTAGTAAAGGCTATTGGGGAATAAGAGAGAAATATTCGAATGGGAATTTACCTGTAATGTATGCAGCTGTTACTTTTGATCAATACCCAAATCAGATGTATATGGCAATCCTAGGCAATAAGAATCAGCCCATTACAAAAAATCTAGAATCTACAATGGCTAATTTTGTAATTCCTTCTATGCAGACACTAGATGATCTAGATAAAACTAGTGATACTGTTACGTGGGATAATCTAACCTATCGACTACCTAAGGGTATGATGTTAGATATTGAAGAAAAAAGTGATAACTTTCAGGGTCGCGTGTATGTTGGAGACGGTATGAAACTCGTTGTTGCACGTAGTGCCTTAGTAGATAAAGCGGTGCCTATACAGTTGTATACTCAGACGGTTTTAAAACACTTTTTCTATAAAAAGAATCCAATATTAGTAAAAGATATACCTCTTCAAGCAGCCTTAATATGGAATAATGGTGTTCCTTCATATCTTTTGGAGCAATATAATCCAGGTAAGAAATCTCGTATTTTCCATCTGATAACAGATGATAAATATGAATACTATATTTCGTTTACCTATGAAGATGGTAAAAATAAGTATAATCATATTGAACTACGTAATATAATGGAATACTTAGACTTCGGAAATGCCAAGCAACTAAGACATGCTAGTAATAAAAGAGTAAAGAAATAAGAAAAAGACCGTACCTTGGGGTACGGTCTTTACTGTATTTATCTATATATTTCTATTATTCGTTCCTTATTGTATCGAATAATAGTTCGTCATATAATAAGACTAGAATAGTTAGACGAGGTTGGGCCTCTCTTCGTCATCGAAGGGAGGGATAAGCCTATGAGTGATTATGAATTAATCATGCTCTTATTACAGGTGATAACTGTGGTTATTGCCTTTGGGGCATTAATAGCGCTTATTTGTCTTGGAAAAGACAAATAGCCCTTCGTTATCTTAGATGATTCGATAACTAAAAGGCCATTTCTCAAGATTCTTTGCTTTTAGAGATGAGCCTGACGTTACGACTCGTCTGACTATCTACTTATATTATAGTAAGGTTATGATATATCGTCAAATTGTGATGAATATGTGTATAATACGTAATGTGTTGAGGTCTTGTAAAATAAGGAAAACTCCTATTGGTTTAACCGATAGGAGTTTTTTTAGTGTGTTCTTTTATACGCTTCTTTTATATCATTCTTTCAAGTCGTCAGGAATCGCCGGTGGAGCCGGTGGTTTACCCATAGATCTTTCAATGAACACCACAGCCACAAAGACGATGAGGCTGACAATGGAACCGAAGATGATAGACATAATGCCGTATGGGTTGCCCACGAATTCCCAGTACACGCCTGCGATGGAGCCGAGCACGATGGACCAAATGCCAGCGCCTGCTGTTGCATTTTTCCATGTGAGGCCTAGTAGGAATGCAGCGAATGGGCCAGCGGATCTCATGGTGAAAGCAAATACGAGCATTGGAATGATGGCTTTGCTTACAAGGGAGATAACGATGGCGATGATGCCGAGGAATAGAACGCATAAACGGCTATATTTAGTGAGCTGAGCATCAGTGAGGCTTTTACCAAAATGATGTTCTACAATATCCTTGGTAAATACAGTAGCGGCGCCTAATAGGTCGCCTGCGCCTGATGAAAGCGTTGCCGATACGACAGCGGCCATAACGAAGCCTGCCATTATTGGAGGCATGAGGTTAAGTGCTACCGTTGCCACCGCGTTGTTCGCTTCGATGTTTGGAAACTCAGCTAATGCTACGAGGCCTAACACGGCAGGAACGAAGGCAAATAGAGCCATGATAATACCACAAATGATGGAACCAAGAACGGCTGTTTTTTCGTCCTTCGCGGCGAAGTACCGTTGTACGGACTCTTGGCCGGTGGAGAAGGTCATGAAGTACATGATAATAAGGCCGATGATGGTTTTCCAACCAACCTTAGTGAAGCCGAGCTGTTCAGGTGGTAATTTTGCCACTACCGATTCCCAGCCGCCCACATTGTGCAATACGAACGGCACAGCGAGGGAGAAGCCCCCAACGAGAACGAAGAAATGGATAACGTCCGTCATCGTTACGCTCCACATGCCACCGGACATGGTGTAAATTACGAGAACCGCACCGCAGATGAGGATGGCGAGCTCTGTTGAAAGCCCGGTGAGAACGCTAATAATAGTTGCTGTCGCTGTAATCTGTACGCCGGCTAATGTAATCGTTGCTAGCATGGACAGAATAGACGTAATTAAATGGCTAGAGCCACCGAAGCGACGACCGATGATCTCTGGCACTGTTGTTGCCATGGCGCGACGTAAAAGCGGAGCGATAAAAGCAACGAGAATAACCCCAATCCCTGCAGAGACTACGTACCAACCTGCAGATAAACCCCAAGAACCATACGCTTTCGCGGCTACACCAACGGTACTCCCGCCACCGATCTCCGTAGCTGCTAATGTGCCTGCCGTCATAAGAACCCCAATACGACGACCTGCGAGTAGATAGTCAGTACTATCTTTTACACGAATATGACAATACACGCCGACCAATAAATTCAGTAATAAATAGGCACAAACAATAACCCATATAATAGTTAAAGAGTCCATATGCCACCTCCTAAACTACAAACTAGTTAGAGACACATACTAAATCACCCTTACCTACTTGCGGGGCATATATCAAGTATAGTTTAATTATCCATAAAAACTGGGGAAAATACAAAGAGGAGTTTCTTGATATATTGGAGAATGTATATATATTAGGAACTAAAAAAAGCCCGTTAATACGGGCTTTTTCTATGCATTCCTTTGAAGCACTTGTGGCGCTTATTTGTCTAGAAATAGCAAAATAGCCCTTCGTTTCTTCGGAAATTAGATAAAACGAAAAGGCCATTTCTACATGTTTCATTTAGTTTAGAGATGAGCCTGACGTCACTACTCGTCTGACTATCTACTTATATTATAGGGATAAAGATATATATCGTCAAATGGAGATAAATCGTATAAATATCAACCTTATAAATAGCAATTAGAAGTAAATCCTATATACTAAATTATAAAATTATTAATAATAGGCACAGTCTTATTTGCATAGTATACTTATGCTAATAAGGTTGTGCTTATTTTGTTGTAATGTGAGAGAAGAAAAAGAGAGGGTTTTATGTTACGTAAAAGTGTAATTATGATGGCAGTAGCAACTGCTTTCACCATAAATGTAAGTGCTGTACAGATCGAAGTGCCAGCCGGACAGCCGCCTATGCCTGGAGCAGATGCGAGAATTCCTGCCAATGCGTATGAGAATTATCGGCATATTAATAAAGTAGCGGAGCAAGAGGCAGAGTCATATAGTCAATTTGCAAAATCGAATCCTAAAAATCCGCCATCTACGCTTGATAAGCTAAATCTGGAACATCCTGGTTTTTCTAAGGCTTTGGAGCTTGCAGATTATTCGCAGTCTACAGTGGTATTGATTCATGAAGGGGATAAAAATATCAGATTATCCGTACCAAATGTTAGCTTCCGTGGTGATGTGATAGAAACTGAGCCTGGAAAAGGGCCATTATTTGCTGTTCGTAGTCTCAGTTCGTTTTTAGTAGTAGGACCACCTCATGGTAAAGAGCTTAGTAAATATGCTGAAGGTGAAGGAAAATATAATTATCCAGGGTTGAGGAATGCATCTTGGAAGTTCATGTCAAACAATTCTCGTATAATGTATACGGAATTCACTCCGGATGATACAAAGACAACGTATGGAGTTACTTATGGGGGATGGGTTAATACAGAAGATCCATATCAAGAGCAAGCACCTGAAGTGGTGATGAGTAATTATATTATTCCATCCATAGAATCCTTATCTGTATTAGATAATTACAGTCAGATTGAGCATTGGGGGAACTTTCACTATCGCATTCCTAAGACGGCTAAGTTAGTCAGTGAAGCCGTAGAAAATGAGAGACATGAGGTGAGAACTTATGAGGATACAGGGGTTAAAATACGGGTAATACGTAGCGCAATTATGAGCAAAGAGACAGATGACACGCTGATTAAGGTTCCAATAATATATTATTTACATAAATATAATGATTTGGATACACCTACACAGTACGCCGTAGTGTGGAATAACGGAATTCCTGGTTCTTTAGTTGATGCCTATAAGCCCAATCGTGAATCCTATCTTCGTCATGTTGTAAAAGATTCTGTATACTATTACAGTTATCGTATTAATTATGATGAAAGTAAAACATCGTATACGCATAAGCAGCTAAGAGATATGATTGAATACGTAGGCTTTGATGATGCTGCAAGATTACGTAAAGAGCCACAATGGCGGGAAGAAGGGACATATAAGGAGAGTCTTGAAAATAGTTCCATCTTTATTCCATGGTATATGGAATGGGTTAAGCTGTTAAGTAAATAAGCTGTATTTGACTGTTTAGTTTGAGAGAGGTTTTTATGGTTCAACGTATTTTAATGCTAGCCCTTGTATTGCTGGCTTTCACCATGCCTACAGAGGCAATCACCTATCAAGAGTTGAAAACATCACCACAGTTTAAGTTGGTTTATCAGCATGAGTATGCAAAAGGGAGTCCTATTGTTAATGAAGGTGGCATGTATGTTTATTTAAATACCTATTCTGTGGAAGTCCAAAAATATGCGCCGCCACAGTATACCTTAAGTGCTATTTATTATGTGGTACATACGTCGCACTATCAGGCTGTGATTATGGAAAATAAGCTTACTGTTAATTATGATGCAAACTATTCACTGGCTACTCTGATTAAATCCTCTCATATGATGAATCCGAGTCCATCTATGATGGCTTTGATTGAGGCTAGTGAAAGTAAGTCTGGGTTATTTATGACTGATTCAGACAGTGCGATTTATACATTAGATGGTGTACTTATAAAGACTCTGTCTTTAAAAAATACTAGAAACCTTCCGATTCATCGAAAGCATGTTCTTATGTATGACTTAGCTGATGCCATGTTTATGGCTGCCTATCAGCAGCATTTTGATGATATTGTGGTACAGTGAGGTGGATGATGAAACGCATATATTTACTTTCACTATGGTTACTAGCTTGCCTCGTATTGCCTATGAAAGGTCAAGCCGTATCACAAGCTGAGTTATTAAATGCAGAGCATTATCAGCATATCGACTCAACCGTTGATTCTGGTAGAGGGGATGGCAAGTACTTAGATCTTAGTTCCATTAAAGCTGTGGACGCACCCGATGGTCATCGACGTGTAGAAGCGACTATTTACGTGTTAATGCCTGCATCAAATCTGATTCAAGGCATTAACCTGCAATATGATTACGACTTAGAGCGATCCTTGCGTCGTTTGATTACTGTTCATGAAAAAGGCTTACACCAAGGAGCTAACACACCGTATATCTCTATTTGGCGTGCGAAACAGGAAAATCCTGGTATTATAGGGACCGTTAACGGTGGTATGGCTTTTAATAATGAAGGTAGAACACGCCGACAACGACTTCAAAAAGAACACTTAGAAGCAATGATATTACCGCCTCAATTTGGCATGGAGCGATATACAATAGCAAATATAATCTATCAAAAGGCCTATGGAGTGGCCTATGATGATGAGCCGTGATAGATTGTGGTGTAAAAAGCTGTATCCCGCATTTGATACGCCTAATATGTCATCTGCTTTTAGACAGTATTATAAAAATTATTAGTTTGAGTTATTTATAAGAATGTTCAGGAGAGAAGCTATGAAAAGGAAACTTATAATTATGGGGCTTGTTATAGGTCTGCAATTGGTAAGTAGCTATAATTATGTGACAGATGCAAGTTGGCTGAGCAAAACTTGGGACCGTCTTGAAACAAATGCAGCGAAACAGTCTTATGATTGGCCAAAAGCTGAGCAATACACTCATTATGTGGGTGGACAAATTGTAGGGGATACCTTGCCAGAAGAGGATATGATGATTCTTGGAGTTTCTTTAGGCAATACATTTGATAGCGTGAAAGCTAGTCTAGGTCAACCAACTAAAGAGACGAGTAGAGGAATTACTTATGGTGGTGTTACATTTGGAAATTTAAAAATGGATGGCGTAGGGCCAATCGTTACATATATGATGATTGAGAATCGTGATGCCGTTACACATAGAGGTATTGCCGTAGGCGATTCCATGCGAAAAGTTCTTAATGTATATGGTAGACCTGATTTAGTGGACTCTAACAATCGATGGTTTTATGGGAAATATCGCTATCGGACTGATATTATGCACGGAATACAATTTGAACAAAAAGGCGATAAAGTCAGTAAAATTTTGATTTATAGATGATTATATTGGAATAACAGGCACAAAAAAGCTGAGCTATTTAGTTATAGAATTAGCTCAGCTTTTATTAGTTTATTCGTATATTTATATAATATAATACTTATTGTGTCGTATATTAGTTCGTTCTATAATAGACTTAGGATAGTCAGATGAGGTTGGGCCTCTCTTCGTTTTTGAAGGGAGGGATAAGCCTATGAGTGATTATGAATTAATCATGCTCTTATTACAGGTAATAACTGTCGTTATTGCCTTTGGGGCATTAATAGCGCTTATTTGTCTTACAAAAGACAAATAGCCCTTCATTTCCACTAACCTGGAGATTAGTATAAAACGAAAAGGCCATTTCTCAAAATTTTATGTTTTCCGAGATGAGCCTGACGGTACGACTCGTCTGACTATCTACTTATATTATAGGGATAAAGATATATATCGTCAAATTGAGATAAACCTTATCAATACTAAATATATACACAAAACTTATACATACTAAAATATAAAATTATTAATAATAGGCACAGTCTTGTTTGCATAGTATACTTATGCTAATAAGGTTGTGCTTGTTTTGTTGTAATGTGAGAGAAAAAAGAGGGTTTTATGTTACGTAGAAGTATAATTATGATGGCATTAGCTACTGCTTTCACCATGAATGTAAGCGCTGTGCAGATTGAAGTCCTAGCCGGACAGCCACCTATGCCAGGTGCTGATGCGAGTATTCCTGCTAATGCGTATGAGAACTATCGGGCTGGTAGTTTGAGTAATGTGGGGGCTAGTGATGTTATAAAATTACATTCTGAATCTGATAAGCGTATGGAAATGTATAGAACTGACTGGGGACTAACACAAGATGAAGTCAATCAGATAGCAAGCGATTCTGAGAAGGTGATGGATTTGTTAGTTAATGAGTCTGCAGTTGTGTTGTTGCATGATGATCGTAATAACATCCGAGCATCTGTCCCTGGACTACTATTAGCAAGTAAATATTACCCCAAACGCAGTGATGGTGAGCGTTTATCTATTGTGAGAGAACATTCTGTGTTTTTTGCCATCGGTACGAAACAGAATTATGATGATGCATTAGGCAAACTAAAAACGGACCGAAAAGGGGAGTTTATATATCCCAGTATAACACATGGTAAATGGGCTATTGAAACAGAGTCTTTTGGCGAAAATACGCCTGCTATGGTTGCCGTAGTTGGTTTAGATAATCAGCCAAATCAAGAATATATGATAGGCCTTAGCTACAAAAATCAGCCCGTTACCGACAAGCTTGAGCGCGTTATGAGTAATTATGTAATTCCGTCGATTCACTCTTTAGATGATATGGATCAGTATAGTGAAAGTATCAACTGGGATAATCTCCTGTATCGCATTCCTAAAGGACTTAAACTAACAGCACAGAAGTCATTAAAGGACTCTGCCGAAATAAGGGACTATCGTGGATTAGGTATGCGACTTGTTGTGGCCAAGAAATCTGTAAAGGTAGATGATAAATATATTTACTCCTTTATTAACGAAATTTCGGAGGTAAAGCCAGAAAGTCAAATTATAGGTGATGCACCTATTCAGGCAGCATCTGTTTGGAATAATGGCGTGCCTAGTCTTTTAGTAGATAACTATCAACCGGGTAAAAAATCTTTAATGCATCGATTCTTACGGGATGACAAGAATATATATATTATGAGTTTAGTTTATACTGACGGAGCAGTGCCATATTCTCATATTCAGCTGCGTAATACAGTAGAATATTCTGACTTTGCAAATATTGAAACATTGAGAAATAAGGTAATCCGCATTCAAAGTCAAGAAAAAATGTAATATAGTTGTGTGTATTTAGTTTGTATATTTTGATAGGGGTGAACTAATGAGTAAACTCAAATATATCAAAACTATATTAGTACTTTTGCTTAAGGCGTATCTTGTCTATCTATGGATTAACTTTGTAGAGACCTTTACTCAGCTACTCTATAATATCTATGTATTAAAAGTATATTCACTGGAGCATTTCGACCTATTTCTATTCTTTCTCTTTGGTAATATATGTTGTATTCTGTGGCTTGTTTTATGGTGTAAGCGATTACCGCCAGCTTTTAACAAACCAAAAATATATTATAAAATTAAAGACTGGATACGATCCAAGAAACAAGAAGCACCTATCTATAAAGTCCTATTTGGCAGTTTACTGCTTTTGCTAAAACTATGTCTTGTAGTGTATATCTTAATCTCTGTCTTTACTGTTTTAAGTATTCCATTGATAAATTATTAGTCTATTTTGTAAAAGTTTAGAAAGATGAGAGGATATATGTTACACCGATTTTTAATAACGCTAGGGCTTATGCTAGCTTTCACCATTCCAGCTCAAGCAATTGCGATTGAGGAGCTCACGTCTCAGCCGCAGTTTAAGCAGGTATCTCAGTTTGTGTCGGATATTCCTAATGTAGACGAGCGTGGCGCGTCCTATATTGACGTGAATACGGTGAAGGTCATCGGGTTTGAGCCGCCTATTTATACGATTAAGGCGACGGTATATAAAGCGTATCAGTGGAATGATGAGAAAGTGATTACCGTTAAGGACATGACTTTCACCTATGATAGTAGTAATTCAGCAGCTAGTAAGGCTTATCGGGCGCAACAGCAAGGGACAACGGCGATTAATACTGATGTGGATACGAATATGGATATGAATGAAGATATGTGGTCTAATCCAGGTATTATGCGTGATGAAGAGGAAATCAGTCGCTTTGGTTTTGACGGAACGCCTCGACCTATCGATCGCGGTGCCTTTCTGCGCAAACCCGTTGTGAAAGATTCTCTAAATAAAGAGTTTTACGATATCGCTGATGCAGTGTATTATGAAGTATATAAGGAACATTTTGATGAGGTTATTGTTAATTAAATTCTATGTTCGGAGGTTATTATGAAAGCATTTGAAACAAAAGATTATAAGGCGTTTACCATGTTTGAGGAACGTTGGGCTCTTGTTACAGCGGGTACGCTTGATGATTTTAATACGTGTACAGTTAGTTGGGGCAGTATGGGTAACATGTGGGGCATGCTTGGCAATGATATATCTACCGTGACTGTGTACATTCATCCAGCTCGCTATACTCAAGAATTCATGGCGAAATACGATACTTTTACAGTTAGCTTATTCCCTAACAGCCAGCGTAAGGCTCTTGGCTATTTAGGCTCTCATTCTGGTCGCGATGAAGATAAGGTTGCCAATTCTGGTTTAACACCAGTGGCAGTCGGTGATGGAGTGACCTTCAAAGAAGCAGATTTAACATTTGTATGTAAAAAGTTATATGAACACCAATTCGATGAAGCTCATTTGGCAGATAAAATAAAGGAATATTATGCAGCAAACCCTACTGCCTATACTCAAATTGGTCATGATCGTTGGGAACCACATTATATGTACATCGGCGAAGTACTTGAGGCTATAGAAGGTTAGTCTTATATAAGGCCTATTTATATTGAGGGAATTATATGATAAAGAAAGCAATTTTAACAGGTCTTTGCTCACTTGGCCTTATGGTAACAGCTCATGCTGCCAATATAGATATCCCTGGTGGTGATGCCATGGTGCCTGATACTGCTTATGAAAGCTATTCTTATAATAGTGCTGATATGGATCTTGTGGAGGCTCAATTTAGACGTCGTTCAGGTCCTGTTGTAGCACAGACTGTAAGAGATGGGCGTAGGACCTTGGAGCAAGCTAAGTCATATATGGAGGGTAATGCTAAGTTTTTAAAACGTCAAGCTAATCAGAGTACGGTGTTTATCTTTGACAATGATACACAGCATATTCGTTTTTCTATGCCTTATCCAAGCCTTGAAAATAAGGTGATTAATGATGGCGCTAATCCAGTAGTTAATGTAGTAAATGGTAGCCCCCAATATTATATTAAAAGTATGAATGCAGATATCGTTGTGGATGTAGTCCATAAGACCACCTATACGGATCGTGCTTTCACATATAAAACGGTAAAAAATGGCCAATGGCATCAGAAGTATGGGATTATGACAAGTATCCCTGGAAAAGAGGAGGAGACTGAGCCACGTACGAGTACGGGTGTTGAGTTTTCCTTACCTAGTGATACGAATCATGTGTATCGTGTTAACATCATAAATCGTGGTAATGGCAATCCAGATCATATTAGGTATGCAGAAGGGGCTTTAGCGAATTATGTGATCCAATCGGTAGAGGATACGAAAGCAATAGATCGCTATTCTAATGTTGAAAAATGGGGAAACTTTGAATATCGTGTGTTCAAGAATAGTAAGCGAAAAGCTGATTACGAGCCTACCTCCTATGGTGAGGAAACACGCGTTTACGAGGGTGGCGGTATAGTGCAGCTAGTTAAGCGTCGTCCGATTTTTCCAAATGATGAAAAACATTTTTATGCAGGTGCTTTTGCTACGATAGATACGGTGAGTCGAAAATATCCGTACTCAGCTAATGATAATGCTACCATTTGGAATAATGGTGTGCCTGCATTTAGCGGCAGTATAAAATTTGATAATGGTACTAATTATACATATTTTACAATCCGTGATGATCAATATGTGTACAGCATTGAAGTTACTTATAAAGCCAATGAGGTGAAGAGGGCTTATCATGATATTCGTAATATGGTAGAAATGGCAAAACTAATTAGCCCTCCGAATAAGCAAGAGTTTCCTGCATTGAAGTACATTTGGGAGGCTGATGTCTTTAGATTGCCTTAATGCTTAATTAATATGTTATCTATATGTGTGGATAACACTTATGTCTAAAAAGAAATAGAGAGAGAAAAGCAGCCAGTATTGCGATTTGCAGTACTGGCTGTTTGGTTTACACCTCTGATACTATTAGGTTGATTTTGAACGATGTTTTAATGGGCATGGCTCCCCTCTGTATCTGGGAATAGAACATGCTCTTTCAGTTTAAAGTTAGGATTATTGGTAGAGTCAAAAAACTCAATCATATTCCGTAATTTTTGAACTTCCTCAGCATTTAAAAAACTTGGATAAATGATGGTATAGATGAAACTATAGGTTCCATCATAGGAGTAAAAGGTTAGGATGTGATCATCTTTATGGGGTTTATAGATGTGTGTGGATAGCCCAGGAATATTATTATTCCATATAACGGCATAATTAATATAATCTGATGTTGGGTAGGAATAGTAAATATCCCAGGACGTATTTAACTCCGTTTTAAAATTGTAATGACCATTTACAACAAGTTCATGCGCATATGGGTTCTTAGGAACATTGTCAGTAGAAACAAAGAATATTATGTTCCCTTTTTTGTAGTGTCTAATATCTTGGTGGTCGGAGCCCTTACGTTGACCTTCGTATATGGCGTCTTTTGGTACGCGGTATTGTACACCGTTTAAGTTTTCTATGCGTGAATATTGATTTAATTCATTTAGGTTTTGCACAGAGGGAAGCACATAATTAGCCAATAACTTATCTGTAGGAACTTTGTTCAGAACGGGGTTGTTATCATAATAGACAAACCCTGCGTGATATAAGGGATGACGCATGTTATAGCCCTTAAATTTAAAATTGATCGTGTCGATAGTGAGCGTTGTTTTTTTACCGTTTTCAAGGTGTGGCATCTTCATGCTATCCCAAGTGCTATAGGTAACAGTAGGATATGAAAATACAGTACCCTTTATATCAGAAATGTGTTTTGCTGGATTATGTTTTGCCATGTCTTGAAAGAAATCACGTACATTCTTGTCAGTTAGTTTTTCATAAGCTATTTTTGTGTTACGCCAGTCATAGTCTTTGTAATCAGCATAGTCAATTTCTAAATTGAGACTTCCATTATCGGTAAACACTCGATAGTCCTCAATGGTTCGACTTGGACTTTTGTAACGCCCTATATTATAATCACTTTTTATGCCCGCTACGGGGAATGAAAGCCGGATTTGGTTGTATTTGTCATGAACGGAAATGATCGTATTATGGTAATGTTGACCGCGATAGATAGAGGCAGCTTTAGCGTACTCCATTTCGCTTTTGTTAATACCTTTAGTTTTGTCCGTTGCTTTGAGTGTTTCTACATAGTTTGCTACATCCTTTTCAATATCAGGATTCGTGGTTTTGTAATTTATGTAGGCATCCTTTGGAATTTTCGAATCTGCGCCAGGAATATTAACATTGATGGCGCCTACTGGTGATAAGATAGTGCTTATCATGAAAACACCTGCTAATATTGGTAGTTTGGTCATGGTAGTATCTCCCGTTTATACTCTCATATCTATTGATCTTGTGTAATCCATAGGCTAAGTTGTTAAGTATAATTATATAACTAAATGACTATATTTTTAAGTTGTATGTGGAATACAAAAAAGGCAGCCCTAAGAAGCTGCCCTTTTTGCATTGTTTATCAAAAGAAAGTGAGACGGTATTTACTACCTGTATTTATAATAACATAGGGTATGGGCATAAAATGCCACATAGTATTGATACAGATTCTTAGTTCTTTATTTTGGCTTTTATGTTACTTTGTATGCCGCATTTTTCTAAGGAATTTATCAAAATAAGTCATAATTTTGATGAAAAATTAGTATATATGAGTCGATAGTGATGGATAGCTTATATAGTGGGTTCTATTGTTGATAACTACTATAAATTGTATATTTTAGCAAAATTATGTGAATTTTAACCCCACAAAAAGGCCAAAATCTGATATAATAATAGTATAGAAATCGATGTATGAAAGGACTAAAAATTTTGAGTGTGAATTGATGTTTTTAGACTCACCTTTGGGCCTAAAAATATCCGTAGTTCTTATAGTTAAATCGATGCGATCGGAACGTTGTATATATGAAACGACTACGCAGATGCGTAGTTTTTATTATTTTGTGTTTGGTATAGGTAGTCCCATGAGTGTAGTGAAGCCCTTATTATGGCTATTAGAACCGTATATCGTATATAAAGCCTATTTGTGGGCTCTCCGCTTTATAGCACATCCAGTGACATGGGAAGGCGAAATAGATTTGTTCTCCTTGACCTTAACGGTGCTACTCATCCTTGATGCGGTGGTATTGCCATTGGTGATTTTGTATTGTCCTGGGTTGAACCATGGCAAGCGCGTTCCTGATTGGATTCGCCGCTTAGGCACGCCTATCTACATCGTTCACAATTGGCTTGATGGCAAGGTTGGCGGTGGTACGTCTACGCCGATTGTATGGTTACGCAGAACCTTACATTCCCTATTGTTATTTATCTATTTGCTAATCCCGCTCTACGTAGGCGGTCATCTCGTGATGGGCCTCGTAGTGGCTCTCATGTATGATGTCCTCGTGTGGGCACATGGAGGTGTGTGATGGCGACTTGCGAGTGGCCTACTACGCCTTTGTATCAGGCCTATCACGATCATGAGTGGGGGCGGCCTATTCATGATGATCGGTTGCAGTTTGAACATCTCTGTCTTGAAAGTCTCCAATGTGGCCTCAGCTGGCTTACGATTTTGAATAAACGAGACATTATCCGAGGCTGCTTTGATCATTTTGATATTGATACGGTTGCTGGTTATGGTGAAAGCGACGTAGAGAGAATCTTGCAGACCGAGGGTATGCTCAAGTCTCGCCCTAAAATTGAGGCCATCATCAATAATGCTTCTGCATTTAAAGATATTCAAGATGAATTTGGTTCGTTTTGCAACTATATCTGGGCTTTCACAGACAATAAAACTATTATTTATGAAAGCCACCCTGATGGAAATATACCTGCGAAGAATGGCTTGTCCACGCGGATTAGTAAGGATCTAAAGAAACGAGGGTTCAAGTTCGTAGGCCCTGTTACCATCTATTCCCACCTGCAAGCTAGTGGTCTCATCAACGATCACGGCAAGGACTGTCCTTGTTTTAGCGAGATTAATAAGCTAGCAGATATTGTTCAATTGCCTGTAGACGCTGAGGATTAATATAGTTTTAAATGTTGAGTATTAATATAAATCTGAATGTTTGATAGTTAGCTCATTATTTTTGCCTTTTTCTAATAATTCGCATTCTTTTACCTATATGTTGTAACGTATTTGTATAATCGTTAGTTAACAATAGTTTTTATACATGATTGATGTTACAAAATTGTACTTGTGTTAAACCATACTTTAAGGTGTACACTATAGTCGATGGAAAGATAGCGTTCCATCATATGTCGTCCCGCTTTATATACAAACACATATATTCTCTCTCTCCAAAGCGGGGCTCTCATATACTTCTCTCTCAAAGCTATAAACACAACATAAAGACCTTATCCTTTACTGGATAGGGTCTTTTTGCTATATGTTTTTATCTAGGGCCATATAACGGCATAGATTGGTTGTATGCCATAGCAGATTGATTTGTTTCGATATAGTTGGTATACTGATGATGAAATAAAGTATTACTTTCACAATTAAGAAAGGGAAATATATGATTGGTTTGGGTACAGCCATTAACATTGGCCTCATCATAGCCGGCAGCTTGTGCGGCCTCGCATTTGGTCGGTTTATGAAAGAAAATTTGAAACAGACGCTCATGATGGTGAGCGGCATTATCGTTCTCCTTCTTGGAATGAGCGGCGCCATGCAGTATATGCTAGTCATCGTAAACGGCACGCTGCAAACGACGGGGCCTATGCTCATGATTATTAGCATGGTTGCAGGCGCTGTAATTGGTGAGCTTATCGACCTTAACCGTTGGATTACTGTTTTTGGTGACTGGGTGAAAGCAAAAACTGGCAACACTGGTGATCCACAGTTTACGCACGCTTTTATTACGGCATCCCTTACGTTTACAGTGGGAGCCATGGGCGTACTAGGCTCTATTCAAGACGGCTTAACTGGTAATTACCAAACGCTGTTGTTGAAAGGCATCCTCGACGGCATCATCGTTATGGTTATGGTATCCTCTATGGGCAAGGGCGCATTGTTCTCCTTTATTCCTGTAGGGATTACCCAATGGATCATTACAGCCATGGCTCACATCGCTGCGCCTCTAATGACGCCGAGCGCCATCGATAACCTGTCCTACGTGGGATCTATTCTGATCTTCTGCGTTGGTATTGACCTCATCTGGCCTGGTAAAATCCGTATTGCCAATCTATTGCCAGCCATCTTTGTGGCTATGGGGCTTACATTCTTGCTCTAATGTAAATCGTATTATGAATACTAATAAAAATAATATATAGATCTTATAAGAGACCTATATGCTCTAACCTTTCACTGTTATACTTTGCAGATGAAAGCTGGGAGATTATAGGTCTTTTTACATTTGTAGCCATTAGTTATATGGATAATTTTTTAAAAGTTAGTATTAATCTTTGCTTATCTTCAAGTGATGACTAAAACTAGATACATTCCGAAATAGTTGACTAATAGAGTCAGGAGAATAGTAGGATTTGAGTGAGAGTTTAGAGAAATCTTTTACCGAAATGATTTATAGAATAAAAATATTCCATAATATACTCGTTTTACAGGTATATATTATTGAGTTATACCTGTAAAACAGTTATAATCGAAGGAGAGGTTCTATGATTATCGGCTTTAAAGATAAGGAGACGGAGCGTATTTTTTATCGTGGCTACTCTCGGCGGTTACCACTTCAAATACAAAAAATGGCATTATTAAAATTGCGTATTTTACATGCTTGTCGCTGTTTGAAAGATTTAATGATTCCACCAGGTAATCGTTTTGAATTTTTACAAGGAGATCGTCTCGGACAGTGTAGTATTCGTATTAATAAACAGTATAGGATATGTTTTTGCATAGATGAAGATTTTAATTTATATGATGTAGAAATTATTGATTATCATTGAGGAGATATATTTATGAAGGAATTAATTCCTGTACCCAAAATGAGTGAGGTTCTACGTACGGAATTTATGGAGCCATTGGGTTTAAGTGCATATCGTGTCGCTAAAGATATTATGGTGCCTGTATCGCGGATACAAGAAATCCTACAAGACAAACGTAAAATCACTGCAGATACAGACTTACGATTGTGTAAATATTTTGGAATGTCTAAGGGGTTTTTCTTAAGACTACAGATGGATTTAGATTTACTTGAAGCAGAGGATACAGAGGGGCTTCAAGCTGATTTGAAGAATATAAGATGTATTACAAATTCATGTACTGCTGATTGATAATTTTCGATATATTTGGTACACTTATTTTATAAATAAATCGTTATGACATTATGTATTACTATAAGGAGACGCTATGTTATTCGTTGAATATCCTAAATGCACAACATGCAAAAAAGCAAAGAAATTCTTAGATGATCATAATATTAAATACACAGATCGTGATATTAAATCTGAAAACCCTACAGCAGAAGAAATCGCAGCTTGGTATCCACAATCTGGTAAAGATTTGAAAGCATTCTTTAATACTTCTGGTATGATTTATCGTGAACAACAATTGAAGGATAAATTGCCAAACCTTAGTGAAGAAGAAAAACTAGCTTTGTTAGCATCCAATGGTATGCTTGTAAAACGTCCTATCTTGGTTCTTGAAGACAAAGTTCTGGTGGGCTTTAAAGAAGCAGAATGGATTGAGGCGTTGAAGCTCTAATTTCATAACTTGGGTCAAAGCCCCTATCTCTAAAAGCCTCCATAGCGAGCTAAGTCATTTTTAGAGATAGGGGCTTTTCTTTTTATATGAAATTAGCATCTTCAACTAGGGCCTATTGAAGAGTCTCCAAAGCGAGCTAAGTCGTTTTTAGGGACCTGTTCTTTCTACATCTAATAAAGAAATAAGCGCCTTTAACTAGATCTTTAAAGGGAGAGGTCATTTTTATGAATTCGTTCTTTTCCTATTCTGTAATGGAAATGCAGTTTTTTATTGTTTATCGAAAAAATTAACTTGTATATAGTTTGTATGTCTTGTATAATATTTACATTGTAGATATACCCCTATGGGTACATAAACTTTAAATCACCTTAGGTACAAAGTGTTTTAAATTACTTTAGGCCCAGAGAGTTTCAAATTACTTAAGGTATAAAGAGTTTTGAATTATTATGTTGTTGTTTTGTGTTGTGTTTCCGGAGCAAGTTTAGCCGGTTCTAGTGTATAGAGAGGTCTATATGAAGTTTTTACAGTCTTTATCGGCTCAGGTGTCGTTATTTACGCAAGGTGCTATTTTAGCATTAGGCGTTGTCTTTATTCTTTTGGATGTGATTACAGAGTCATTAAATCCCGTTATAGATTTAGCATGGGTAACGGTTCTAGTTTGTGGTTTACCACTACTTATTAACAGTGTTCAAAGTATTTGGGAGCGTTTAGAGATTCATGCTAATTTCCTCATTGTAGTGGCCATGGTGGCGCTCATTTCCAATGGCGATTATCATACGGCGGCCTATGTGGGGCTCATTGTACAGGCTGGTTTCTTCTTGGAGCAGCTTATTACGGGTGAGTCACATTACACTGTAGATGATGATATGCTGCCTACAATGCCAGCACAACTCGTTGCTATGCGTCAGGGCATTAACAATTATTCGTCTGTCATTGTTGTGGCTGTATTGCTATTATCTATGGGTTCCTTTGCATTGACACAGGATTTTATACATACTGTAACCTTGTTATTGGTACTATGCCCATGTTCCTTGGAGCTTATCTTAGTGGCACTTATGATGGGATCCCTTGTGGATGACGCATCTCCTGTATCGGAGCTTTCAAAAGGAACAAAGCAGTCTCATTTAGGTCTACTTATCGTGTCTATTGTATTCCACGTAGCGATCATCTGCGTGGGCGTACTTGGTCTTATAGATCCTGTTACGGCTGTTGCATTGCACGGTTTGGCACGACTTGGTCTCGTGTATAATTTGAAAGTTTTAAATGGTTCTTTGTGTGTAGCATAGAATTTAGTACAGTATATATTTTAAGACATAATAAAATCCCCTAGTAATGATGTGTTACTAGGGGAGTTTTTAGGTTCATACAACTATTAGTTGTAGATTATTCTTTTGCTTGGGATTTGTCACCAAGTGTGAGAAGTAGGAATACGATAGCGAGGATACATGCACCAACGAGGGCTACGAAGCCGCCATCCCAACCATAAAGGTCAACCATGAGACCCATGAAGGCACCAGCACCAGCGGAACCGATGAGGTAACCAAGAAGGCCTGTAAGACCAGTAGCGCCACCTGTTGCTACACGTGGTACCATGTCTGCTGCTTGAAGGCCGATCATCATAACTGGACCGTAGATGAGGAAGCCAATAGCGATAAGTGCTAAGTTATCGATAAGGATATTGCCTGCTGGGTTGAACCAGTAAACAAGGATTGCTAAGATAACGAATAGCATGAAGCAGATGGTAGCTGGAGCACGACGGCCGCGGAATACGCGGTCACTCAAATAGCCACTTACGAGCATGCCTGGAATACCAGCCCATTCGTATAAGAAGTAAGCCCAACGGGAACCTTCTTTTGTAAAGCCTTTTACAGCAGTCAAATAGGTAGGAGCCCAGCTTACTACGCCATAACGGATGAAGTATACAAAGATATTTGCAATTGCAAGATACCATAAGTATTTGTTATGCAAAATATATTTGTAGAAGATTTCTTTGAAAGTAGTTTTGTTTTCATCTTTTACTTCAGTTGCTACTGTTTCGTGTTTATATTCCTCGATAGGTGGCAAGCCACAAGATTGAGGTGTATCTTTCAACAAGAAGAATGTAACCACAGCTAAAACGATAGAAATAAGAGCAGGGAAGAAGAAAATACTATGCCATGTACCAAATAGATAGATACCTAACGTAGCAAGAGGTGCGATGATACCGCCACCAAGATTGTGGGATACGTTCCACCAGGACCACCAAGCACCGCGTTCAGAACGGGAGAACCAAGTTACCATATTTTTCGCATATGGAGGATACCCCATACCTTGGAACTAACCATTTAAGAAGGCGAGCACGCACATGATAGGAATACTGCTTAACACACCAGGTAAGGTGCCGAATAATAACATAACTAAAGCACTGAGCAATAGACCTACTGTGGAGAAGTATTTTGGGTTAGAGCGGTCAGACGCATTACCCATGACAAATTTACTTACGCCGTACGCTACGGATAAGAGGGTCATGACAATACCAAGATCCGCTTTAGTGTAGCCGTACTCAGCAATCATGTACGGAACAGCCAAACTAAAGTTTTGGCGGATCAAATAGAATGTAGCATAACCAATAAAAGTACCTGCAAAGACTTCTTTGCGAAGACGTTTGTAGGTGGAATCGATTTGCCCCTCTGGTAATCGTTCAATATGAGGAGCTGGAGAGAAAATCGACATCATCACACATCCTTTCTACAAAATGCCATTGTAATCATACCATGTATGACTAAAAGTCGACTATATTTTATTTTTAATTATGATAAATTGCTATTTTGGTGCACCATTATGGGCTTAGCGCATAGATTATAGGTCATTAAAATATCTACTATTTATTAGAGAGAACTAGCACCAAAATACATGAATGGTGTCAATAAAATAGCGCTATCTATTCCGATAGATACTCAATTAGAGTTGTGGGATAGATAGCGCTTTTGTGTTGTATATTAATTGTGAATATATTTATATATTGTACGTGAATATATTGATTTTACTAATCGATAAGATGCTACAGTATTCAGAGTATATTACATACTATAGCACGCACACAAAGATATAATATAGCACGCATACAAAGATATAATCGATTTTATAGGCTTAATTAATCAATATATGTTACAGGATAGCCTTTTGCTTCGATTTCGCGGCGGTTAAGACCGTTTGGTAAGTCTGGATAGCCAATAGCAAGGCTAGCATATACTTTTTCACCTTCTTTAAGGCCTAGTTCACGCATTTTAGCTTGGATGCGTTCGTTGTCTTGGAGGTGACGGATTTGGTTTACCCAGCAGCTGCCAAGATCGAGTTCATTGCAAGCAAGCATCATGTTTTGCATAGCACAAGACACATCGGCAAAGTTGTTTGCATAGCTCGCTTGGCTTGCTAGTACGATGAGCGCCGGTGCACCATAGTTAAATACAAATTTACCTTCTGCGGACATTTTAATGATATTCACCATGTAAGGTAATGTATTTTCTGTAATCGGCATTTTGCCGTATTCCTCTTGAACGAGTGTTACTAGCTCTTTGAGCACATTCTGGTTCGTAATGACCATAAAATGTGTCAATTGTGTATTACCACCAGATGGGGCACGGCGGCCAGCATCGAGGACTTGATCGATAAGTTCTCGAGATAATTGATCAGCTTTAAATTTACGCGTACTATGACGTGTTTTGATACATTCTAAGGTGTTCATATAGTCCTCCTATTATCAATCAGCTTTATATAGAATTTCTTTTATTATACTATATGACATAAATCTAGAAAGAAATTTAGAATGACATTTAGAAAGATCTCTAGAAGAATCTTTAGAAGGAATATGCTAAAGGGATACACTTTCAATACACTATGTAATCATATTAAGTAAATTGACAAAATTAGATATAAACCTTACAATAATAGTTGTATAAAATTATATTTTAAAATTTTGTTTTACAGTATATTTGTATGCATATAAATCTTAACAATTTAAGAGCTAAACAGCTGATTATATAAAAGGAGAATGTTATGAGTTTACATGGTATTGCAAAGGGTAAATCCTTTGAAAAAACTATTGAGATGTTAAAGAACGCAGAAATTAACGGTGCTAATCAATATTTCACTATGTATTTTTTAGCTAAAGAGCTTGGTTATGATGCAATTGCTGATGCAATCTATAAAAATGCTGCAGAAGATGCAGCACATGGCGGAATTTATAGCCATTTATTAGGCGATGGTCCTGATACAAAGGAAGATTTCATTAAGATGGTCATTAATTTCTACAAGGCTGAAGCGTCTGCAGATACTATCTTAGCTAAATTAGCTGATGAAGTTCGTCATTCTAATGAAGAGGGCGCTCATAAAATTGCTGAATTAATTGAGCATTCTATCCCAGAGGAATTAGATCATGCTAAACGTCTTGAAGAAGCCATGTCTGCATGTGGTATTGAATTCTAATATCAAAAAAATTTATTAATAGCCTTATATCTATATGGTGTGATTTTAGCCCATAAATTCTATAGAGCCCTTAGTTTCTTTAATAAAAAAGAAAAAATATATTAAATAATTGACAAATTTAAAAATTTATGTACAAAGTAGGTTTTTTACGTTGACTGCTTGCCGTAGAATTGTGTACAATTAATTTGTAGATTATTGTGTGCATATGGAGGTAGAATATGGCAGAAATTGGCGTACTCGAAGGTTACAAACATAAAGAAGACGTACCTGATGCAGAGTACATAAAATTAGAAAACCAATTGAGCTTCCCACTTTATGTAGTGGCGAAGGAAATTGTTAATGCATATCGCAGTCACTTAGATCCGTTAAATTTGACATATACTCAATACATCGTAATGATGGCATTGTGGCAATATGGTGATTTGTCCGTTAAAGAACTAGGCCAAGTATTGCGCCTTGATTCTGGTACATTAACACCACTTTTAAAGAAATTAGAAGCAAAAGCATTCTTAAAGCGTAAACGCAGCCGCCAAGATGAACGCGTAGTAATGGTAACCCTTACTGATACAGGTAAAGCATTACGTGATGAAGCAGTTCATATACCACGTCGCTTGTCTGAAGCTGCAGGCCCGATTTTTGACGTTGAAGAAACCCGTCAAATGCGTATGTTGCTTAACAAATTGTTAGAAGCAATCGATAACGCTAATGCTAGAACAGCAGAGAAGCTTAAGCGCTAATGTAGCGTACTCTAGTAAGATCTCATATGCATACATTCTGTAATTTAATATATCTAATATTTTCATAAAATGTGATATACTATACATATAACGTATTGTACGGAGGTCATGTGAGATATGACCTGTTCGTGAGATGCCGTTAAGGCAAAAAGGAGAGCATTATGAATAAAAATTTATTAGGCGCATTTGTATTAGCCGGTACATTATTAGTTGGTGGTGTTGCTAATGCAGCAAACTGGAATGGTTTAGCTAACTATCCAGAGGTTCCAAATAGTGCAAATGGTTCTGAAACATACTTCTTTGATAAAGCATCCCAATTCAGTGGTATTGATAGTAGCCGTAACTACGTATTCGGTATCAATGTAGTGAACATGCATAACAACCAATATGGTGAAGCTACATTGTTCAAATACATTGTTCACCCAAGCTTGCATACTGTATATCGTTTCTCTCCAGATGGTCAAGCGTACCAAATCACTCCTGGTTCTAATGAATACAACATGTTCTTGGCTGCTTGGAAAGAAGTATACGGCACTGATTTCTCTTTCCCAGCTTTATAATTTGATGGCGCAAGCCGTAATAATTACATAACTATTGCTGGTGAAAGCTCCTTTGGGCTTTCACCAGTGTTGTTTATGGAGGTTTCCTATGTCTAAATCTGAATTTGCTCAAGCCTATACGGAGCGCATGTTCCCTGATATTGCAGCCCCTGCAGGTTATATTGACCCTGAGTTTGAAGTTTTATTTGATAATTTTGCGTTCCATGAAGTTATCACCGAAGAGGGTCGTAATGTGCCTGCCAAGGATCGCTTCTTGGCTATCCTTGCTACATTAGTAGGGGCATCTGCTGTTGATGAATATGCGTTGATGCTACCGGCAGCACTTAACTTTGGCTTGATTCCCGATGAAGTAATCGAGCTTATTTATCAAGCTGTGCCATATCTTGGCATTGGTCGTGTACGCCCATTCTTTAAGGTTACAAATAAGATTTTTGACTATCGTGGGGAAACTGTTGCGGATCCATCTCGCAGTACAATTACTGCTGCATCTCGTCTTGAAAAGGGCGTAGAAAAACAGGTGGAAATCTTTGGTGAATCTGTGCGTCATTCTTACGAAGAAGGCCCTGAAGATACACGTCACATCAAAAAGTGGCTTGCTAATATGTTCGGCGACTACTACACACGTAAAGGCTTGAGTGTGGCTCATCGTGAAATGATTACCTTCTGTTTCTTGGCAGCTCAAGGTGGATGTGAACCTCAATTAAAGGCTCACGTAGAAGGCAACTTGAACGTAGGCAACAGTAAACAATATTTGATTAACATCGCATCTCAATGCGTGCCGTACATCGGCTATCCACGTACATTGAATGCCCTTCGCTGTATTCAAGACGGCTACACCGCATGGGAAGCTAAACAATAAGAATTTATGTAATACATCAACGTGTTATGTAATCTATATATGATATATAGTTCATAAACATGTTAGGTAACATATAAAGGAGTTTTATGTTTGATTTAAATCCGATACAGATATTAGCTAGTATTCCTGCTATTATCATCGTTTTTTCTGTCTTTGGATATGCAGAGGCCAAAGTAGCTACCTGGTTTGGCGATCCAACACCTCGGATGGCGGGGCGCCTCACATTATCTCCTTTGGCACACCTTGATTTAATAGGTACTATCTGTATCATTCTAGTTGGATTTGGCTGGCCTAAAGGGATGGCTATTAATCCATCTTACTTTAAAGACCCACGCCGTGATATGAGCCTACTTGCTTTTGCAGGTCCTATAGCAGGCCTGATTACAGGGTTCGTATTTACTTTCATATACGTACTTTTGGGTAATTTGAATCTTATGCAGTCTCCGGGTTTACCAATGGTTATGCAATACATTATTTTGTATAGCATCGGCCTTTCCATTTTCTGCTTAATTCCATTCCCACCATTACCTGGTTTTAATATCATTTTGCCGTGGCTACCGACAGAATGGCAAATTAAATATTACCAATTAGGGATGATTAACTTGATTTTCTTTATCATCCTTATTAATACACCGATTATTTCTATGGTAATCCGTCCATTGCAACAAACAATTTTCAAAATTTACTTTGCAATCATTGGGACGATTTTATAAATATATTTGGTGAAAGCCTCTATCGTATAGGTGATAAATCTATGGTAGAGGCTTTTTTGTGTTATAAGTATGAACAAAATTATGATTATATTTATATTAAAAACTATCGATATAGTTTCTAATATATGATATACTGTGTATAGAAATCGTAAATTTTCGATATATTAATGTTACAGTGTATGGTTAGATACTATTGATATAGTAAACTAATCCACTAAACTAAATTGATATGTAAATCGATATATTAAATTGATACAGTATATAGATATTCAAGTGAATAGAAGAGGAATACATATGGATTTTGAAGAAAATCAAGTGCCAGAGGCGATTCTGGACAAGCTTACAAAGGTGTGTACATGCCGTAGCATTACACGTAAAACGATTAAAGAAGCTATTTTGAATGGTGCTCATACATTTCCTGAGGTAAAAGAAGCAACTCGTGCCGGCACAGGTGCTTGCGGTGGTAAAGGCTGTGGCCCTCGCATCGTAAAGCTCTTAGCAGAAATGAAAGAGCAAGGTAAAATTTAAGGATAAGCAAAAGTTAAGCACAAGCAAAATTTAATCGTAAGTTTGATCTTAACTGATATAAAGACTATTACTTGGAACCAATACGGTATATATTCGTAGGTTTTGGGTAATAGTCTTTTTTGCGCTCACGATGCACTACATGTATTGGCGTTGTTGGGGTTGTCTTTATTATTTGATATACTATACATAATACTTTTTAGAGATTTTGGAGGTATATATGTTTCGACGTATCGTAGCGGCTACGATGATTGGCGCATTGGCGCTTACAACGGGCTGCGGTTTACATAACCCATTTACTTCTAAAGCGGAGCCTGTAACCTATGAATCCGTGGCACAGAGCGAGCTTTCACCAGAGGAAAAGGTGGACAAATTAGTAGCTAATATGTCTGACGCGGACAAGGTAGGCCAATTGTTGATGATTGGCATCCATGGCAAGACCTTGAACGATGATGCTAAATTCATGCTCAATGAGTATCGCGTGGGCGGTATCATCTTGTTTGACCGCAATATGGAGTCCAAGGATCAAGTGAAATCGCTGATTACAGATATTAATAAAACTGGTAAAAGCGCCGGTTTAACGCCATTGTTCATCGGTATCGACCAAGAGGGTGGTGCTGTGGCGCGCATGGAGAATCAGCTCATCAAGGTTCCTCCTGCAGAGGCGTTAGGCAAGGAACCTATTGAACAAGCGGTATCCTTGGCAAAACAGTCTGGTACAGAACTAAAGGACTTGGGATTCAACATTAACTTTGCTCCTGTAGCGGACTTGGGCTTGACCTATGGCCGTTCCTTTAGTACGAACCCTGATGAGGCCGTACGCTATGCCAGTGCAGTAGGCAAGGCCTATGATGAAGCGGGCTTGTGGTACTCTTACAAACACTTCCCAGGCATTGGTAAAACAGATGTAGACTTACATGCGGATACCAGTGTTGTGCCAGTGTCTAAAGAGACTTTGTTGAATGAAGATACGAAGGTATTTGTAGATCTCATTAAGCAGTCTAAACCGAATACATATGCAATTATGGTGTCCCACGCGATGTATCCTCAAATCGATGCAGATCATCCATCTAGTCTTTCTAAAGCGATTATTACTGACTGGTTGCGCAAAGATATGGGCTATAACGGCGTTGTCGTAACAGACGATATGGACATGGGCGCTCTTGCAAAACACTACACCTTCGGCGATATGGCCGTTCAATCTATCTTGGCTGGCAGTGATATCTTGCTCGTGTGCCATGAGTACGAACACATGCAAGAGGCGTATAATGGCCTTATGAAAGCTGTAAAAGATGGTCGCATCTCTAAAGAACGACTCGATGAATCTGTGAAACGAATCTTGCTTATGAAGATGAGTAAAATTTCTTAGAATGTCTTATTTTAAGGAAGGAATTTTAAGAGTATATCACGAATATAGACAGTGGAAATACTATTCATGGAAGGCGAATCTGAGTTGACACCCAAGGGAGAACTTTGTTATAGTTAATACACAGAGAAACTGTGCGAAACTTACGGGTAACGCGCAACACTCGTCGACTCAAGGGTCGGCGAGTTTTTTTGTTTGTAGGAGGGAGTTATGTCTAAGCCTTTTAAGTCTTTAGATTCCCTATTACGATTGATGAGAAAACGGAATATTACGATTGAAAAGGGAACTGAGGGCAGTCGAGTAAAGAGAATTTTAGCTAGAGATAATTATTACTCAATAATTAATGGTTACAAAGATATTTTTTTGGATATTAACGCTACAGTTAATAGTGGAGATGATTATTATATAACGGGAACAACATTTTTTCAGATTTATGGACTATATTGTTTTGACCGTAACCTTCGAATTATTCTATTGAAGGCTCTTTTACAAGCAGAGCAAAATATTTGTACGAAAGTATCTTATCGTTTTTCTGAAGTACATACATCTGAATTCAGCCATTTAAATGTAAATAATTTTTCTAAGACTAATTTACCTAAAGCTACAGAGTTGGTATCAAAATTATCAAATGCTACACAACGTAATGCAAGACATACTATGTTTTCCCATTATTTAACGACACATCAAGATTTACCTTTATGGGTTTTAGTAACAAAGCTTACATTTGGTGAGATTACGAATTTTTATAAATTAATTACTCCTAACATACAGGAGAAAATCTTGGAAGATATACATAAGGAATATACGACTGAGTACCGGATTTCTATAACGAATCCCACTTCAACCTTAATACCTATTTTTAGCGAAATATTAGATGTTTTGGTAGGGTATAGAAATGTATGTGCACATGGAGATCGACTTTATAATCATAGGATTACAGGTTCAAAAAGGACGATAAAAAAACTAACATACTATTTTGTGTCTAATCCAAAGGGGAGTGAATCTTCTGTATATGGATTATTGATTTCTTTGAGATTATTATTGCCACGAGTGGCATATAAAAGCATTATTGATGAGATTATAAGTGAGTTATTACTTTTAAAAGAACAGTTACCAATTATACAGTTTAATCAAGTTCTTGCTAAAATGGAGCTAACGCTTCAGTGGAAACAAACCTTAGAAACACTAAAATAATAAAATATATAGTGTATACATAACACAGCTTCAAGGATTTTAATAAACCGATAGAGAATTACTTAGTATAGTTATTCTCTATCGGTTTATTTTTTATTCGTTAGGAGTGAATGTATATGGCTTGGAGAATTATGTTGAACGGCACGTCCTATTTTGGACAAGGGGCGATTCAGGAGATTGTGAACGAAATTAAGAATCGCCATTTTAAAAAGGTTCTTGTTACGTCTACACCTGATTTATTTGAGTTTAAGGTAGCTACAAAGGTAACAGACTTACTTGATGCGGCAGGTATTGCTTACGATGTATATGACAATATTAAGCCGAATCCAACGATTGAAAACGTAACATCTGGTGTGGCTGCTTGTAAAGCCGCAGGTGCTGAAGCTATTGTTGCTGTAGGCGGTGGCAGTGCTATCGATACAAGTAAGGCTATTGCTACGATTGTGACGAACCCTGAGTTCAGCGATGTGCGTAGCCTTGAAGGGGTGGCACCTACGAAACATCCATGCTTGCCGATTATTGCTGTATCTACCACATCTGGTACGGCGGCAGAGGTTACTATTAACTACGTTATTACAGATGTTGAAAAGAACCGTAAATTCGTTTGTGTTGACCCTCATGACATACCAATCGTAGCCATCGTGGACCCTGATATGTCCGCATCGATGCCAACTGGCCTTTGTGCGTCTACCGGTATGGATGCCCTCGTGCATGCCGTAGAAGGTTACATTACAAAAGGTGCGTGGGAACTTACTGATATGCTTCATTTGAAAGCTATCGAAATCATCGGTCGTTCCTTGCGTAGCGCCGTAGCTGGTGACTTCGCAGGTCGTGAAGCTATGTCCCTTGGTCAATATATTGCAGGTATGGGCTTCTCCAACGTAGGTCTTGGCATCGTTCACTCCATGGCGCATCCATTGAGTGCTGTGTACGACATCCCTCATGGCAAGGCGTGTGCAATGCTTTTAACAGCAGTATTGAAATTCAATGCTCCTGCAACAGGCGAAAAATATCGTGAAATCGCTCGCGTTATGGGCGTTTCTGATGTAGACGAAATGGATCAAGAAACATATCGTCAAGCAGCTATTGATGTAATCCAAAAATTAGCTGACGATGTAGGCATTCCTAAATCCCTTAGCGAAGCAGGCGTAAAACGAGAAGACATTCCATTCCTCGCTGAATCTGCTTTCAACGATGCATGTACACCTGGTAATCCACGAGATGTGTCTTTGGAAGAAATTATTGGTATCTATGAATCCATATTCTAAGGAATTTTAGGACTTGTCTAAATAATCTAATAGCCTAAATGATGCTGAGCTCTGGCCCTAAGAACTTTACATCTTTAGTGTCTTTACATATTTCAGATGCCTCCGAATATGTAAAGAAAATACATTTATACACTTGCTTAACAAAGCTAGCCATCTCATTGTAGAGGTGGCTAGCTTTGCGTTTGTAGCGTTGTCTTCTAATTAGATAATTGACGTTGTATGTAATCATTTCTTGAAAATGATGGTTTACATAAGTATACTAAGGATATGAATACATAGTTTATGCACGAGTGTTTAAATTTTGGCTAATGCTAAGGAGGAATGGTATGAGGCTATGGAAATTTAATAAGCGCAGTTCTACCTTAGCAGATATGTCCATGAATCGTATATTGTTAACGGAGCTCATTGCAAAGGGCGCTCTTGTGGGCGTGATTGCAGGTTTTTGTGGTGCTACGTACCGTTATTTAATCCTTGAGTCAGAGCATATTCGTTGGCATTTGATGGACGACATTACCATGGAAGGGGCCATAGGCTGGCTTATAGTGATGGTTATTTTTGCCTTTATTGTCGACAGATTGCTTGCATGGGCCCCATTATCGGGGGGCTCTGGTATTCCTCAAATCGAAGGGGAAATGCTGGGCCTCTTTGATATGAAACCGTATCGGACGTTGGCTTCTAAGATGATTGGTGGTGTATTGACTGGGTTTGCAGGCTTTTCAGTAGGCCGTGAAGGGCCAGCCGTACAAATTGGTGGCTCTGCTGGTAAAATTGTATCCTATTGGATGAATTCAGGGCTGCGTGAGCAGCGCATCTTGACTTCTGCTGGCGCAGGGGCGGGCTTAACGGCTGCCTTTAGTGCACCCGTATCGGGGGCTATGTTCGTCTTTGAAGAGGTCCATAAAAGCTTTTATCCCTACCTCGTTGTGCCCACCTTTGTGGCCACATTGATTTCTAACTATATTACAGTTAGTATCTTTGGCCTCGACCCAGCTCTTGGATTTTCGGTCACCTCAGGGGTTCCTCTTGCGTACTTCCCTGTACTGCTTATGGTGGGCGTTATCATGGGGCTCTGTGGGGTGCTCTTCTGCCGCATGATCTTTGCGTTCAAGAAATTCTTTGAGTGGCTTAAATGCTCTCGGTTCTTGAAATTAGCCCTTACTTTTGTGACTGTGGCCGTCATCGGCTATGACTCGCAACTTCTTTTAGGCGGTGGCAATGATCTGGTAGGACAGCTAGCCTTTCAGTCGCATGGCGTATTGCTCTTGGGTGGTATCGTACTAGGTAAGATTTTACTTACCACCTTCTGCTATGGCAGTGGTGCGCAAGGCGGCATATTCTTGCCCATGCTCGTCATAGGTGCCTCTGCAGGTGCTTTTTGTGAAAGCGTGCTTTCATCAATCGGTATTATCTCACCTGATTTTGTACCTCAATTCGTCATCTGTGCCATGGGTGGTATGTTAGCAGCTGCGATGAGAACTCCGATTTTGGCGATTTTACTCGTCCTTGAAATGACGAATAGCTTCTCTAATATTTACGCCATCGGTATTGTTACACTTGTGGCATACCTTGTAGCAGAGCTTTTAAAAGAACCACCGATTTACGATTCCTTATTGCAAGCCATGACCGGTCAAAGCCATTTAGAAGCAGTGCAAACCTTCTTCCAAACGAAGGTGCCTGTAGTGGCAAACTATACAGAGGTGCAGTTACAAGACTTGGCATTGCCAGATGGCACATTAATCGTAAGTATTCGCCGAAATGGTACCTACATTGTACCTCTTGGGGATGTGAAACTCGAACCAGGTGACGAGCTACAAGTCTCTTGTGAACGAGGACGATTAAAAGCCGCGAAAGACTTTTTCCAATCGAATTAGTTATAGCAAAGAGATATTTCCAATCTAAGTAAAGGGAGACCTTATTATGCTGGATAACATTATAGTATTTTATATATTCTTTACCATAGTCGGCTTTTTAGCGGCTATGCTAGGCACCATCATCGGTGCCGGAGGGGGCCTTGTGTTCGTTCCTCTCTTCATGTATTGGTTCCCGGAGTGGTCCCCATCTATGATTGTAGGGACATCACTCTTTTCCGTTATGTGTAACGCCGTTTCTGGTTCTATTGCGTATATTAAGCAGAAGAAGGTACATATCAGTGCGGCCATAGTCTTTAGTTTATCTACCTTACCAGGTGCTATTTTAGGGGCCCAAATGTCTGGTTGGTTTTCTGGACAAGGCTTTATGTTTGCCTTTGGGTGCTTTATGCTATGCGCTTCTGGTTTGATTGGATTTAAGAACTTCAAAAAAGGGGAGCGGAAGGAAGAAAGCCTTACTCTTGATCAACTAACGTATAGCAAGCCTATCGGTATTAGCATTAGCTTTTTTGTAGGTTTTATCTCCAGTATCTTTGGTATTGGTGGTGGTCTTATTCATGTGCCGGCCTTAATTTATCTCATGGGATTTCCTACCCATATGGCTACAGCTACAAGCCAATCCATTCTTGCTGTATCTACAATGATAGGCGTTATAACCCATTTATTGGAAAATCATATCGTATTTAGTATTGCTATTCCTACTAGTATTGGCGCTATCTTTGGGGCCCAAGTAGGGGCGCGAATTGCTAAACGGTTGAAAGCAAAATCTATCCTTGCCCTTATGAGCGTTGCAGTTTTTGCACTAGCTGTACGTCTTATTCTTAAGTCTGGTATTTTGGGATAATATGGCTTCTCTGATGATCAATAGAAATTTGAATACTATACTGCTTATGTTCTAGCTAGTATGAGACGATAGATTTGATATGTTTACTCTAATCCCTCTAGTGATTGCTCGAAAGAGTTATATCGCTAGAGGGCTTTTTATGTGAAAGTGAACGATTATTAGTAGGGGAATCTAAAAGTTATGATTAAAAGTCATACTTAAATATAAATGAGAATGATAAAATTGAAATAAATGAAAATATACAGTTTTGTGTATAATTTATGTAAACTATTTCCTATAGAATTATATACACGATAAATCAAGTTTTATGGGCAATTTGGCGTTCATTTATTATAGAGTTCTTTAATTACTAAGTAAACAAAATAGTTTTATTTTAATATGTGAAAAAATGAGTACATGATAATGCCACTGAGATGCACTTTCAAGTAAAGAAATAAAAAAGCCATGCATATCGAGAATTATTAGGAGACATATAATTTATGCATAATTATAGTAGTGAGAATGAGAACGGCGTATACTAAATATAAGACAAATTTCTTAAGAGAGGATAGGAGGATATACAAGTGAGTACGCTTATAAAAGATTATGAACGTTTTGCCAAGGAGGCAAAAGAGATTTGCAAAGATCGTGTCTATACTGATCATTTACGTCGTTATGCATATGGTGTTGACGCATCCTGTTATAGCTATTTACCAAAGGTTGTTGTAAAGGCTGAGGATGAACGTGAAGTAAGACGCCTTATTCGTTTGTGCCAACAATGTGGTACACCATTTACATTCCGTGCAGCTGGTTCTTCTTTATCTGGTCAATGTTCCAGTGAAGACGTGCTTATCGTATGTAATGATGGCTTCAAAAAAATGGAAGTTATCGACGATGGCAAAGCTTTAAAATGCGAATGTGGTGTTATCGGTTCCGATGCGAATGATTTATTGAAACCATATAATCGCAAAATCGGTCCAGATCCTGCTACACTTGCAACAGCATTAGTAGGTGGTATTTTGAACAATAACTCCTCTGGTATGTGCTGTGGTACGGCTCAAAACTCCTATAAAACAATCCGTTCCATCCGCGTTGTATTATTAGATGGTACTGTTCTTGATACATCCGACAAAAAATCTATTGAACAATTCCTTCGTGAAAAACCTCAAATGGTTGAAGATATCTTGCAATTGCGCAAAGAAATCTTGGCTGATGAAGAATTGACTCATTTGATTCATCACAAATACAAAATCAAAAATACTACAGGCTATGGCTTGAACTCCCTTGTTGATTTCGAAGATATTATCGACATCATCAATCACTTGTTCATCGGTTCTGAAGGTACATTGGGCTTCGTATCTGAAATCGTGTACAACACTGTTGAAGACGTACCTCATAAAGGTTGCGGTCTCATGTTCTTCAGCACATTGAACGATGCATCTCTTGCGGTTGTAGCCTTGGCTAATATGGGCCGTGAAAAGGTTGTTGCTGCAGAAATGATGGACTATCAATCCTTGAAAGCAGTTCAAACTCTTGAAAATGTACCTGACTTCGTTCGTGAAGTACCAGAAGGTACAAGTGCTATCTTGTTCCAAACTGAAAGCTATTCCAAAGATACTGTAGATGAAAATTTAGCTTTCATTAAAGAACAATTGAAAGATATCCCAACAGCAATCCCAAGTCTTTACTCTCAAGATCCTAAAGAATACGATTCCTGGTGGGCAATCCGTAAAGGTATCTTGCCTATCGTTGGTGGTCAACGTAGAAAAGGTACGACTGTTATTACCGAAGACGTTTGCTTCCAAATCGAAGACTTCACTAAAGGCATTGAAATGCTTACTGAATTATTCCACAAATACGATTTCGTTGATGGTGGTGTAATCTTCGGTCATGCTTTGTCTGGTAACGTTCACTTTAACATTACACCTGATTTCAGCGATCCTAAAGATACTAAGAACTTCGGCGATTTGGTAAAAGAAATGTCCGAACGCGTATCTGGTTTCGGTGGTTCTTTGAAAGCCGAACATGGTACAGGCCGCATGGTAGCACCATTTGTTGAAATGGAATGGGGCAAAAAAGCGTACGAAATCAACCGTCGCATCAAAGCGATCTTTGACCCTGAACGCATCTTGAACCCAGATGTTATGATCACTGATGATCCAGATGTGTACAAGAAAAACCTTAAAGCTCAATGCGTTATCGACGATGCTTTCACAATCTGTATGGAATGCGGTTTCTGTGAAAAACATTGTCCAAGCCGTAATTTAACATTGACTCCACGTCAACGTATCGCGTTGTTGCGCGAAACTAAACGCCTTGAAAACGAAGGCAACTTCACATTGGCATCTGAACTTAGAAAAGGCTATGAATACTTTGGCGTAGATACTTGTGCTGCATGCTCCATGTGTAAAGGCCTTTGCCCACTTAGCATCGATACTGCTCAAATCGCTTTGTCCATGCGCCGCATCGATCCACCTGCACCAGAATTGGCTAAGAAAATCTACGATAACTTCTCCACAACACTTCAAATGTGTCGTGCTGGCGTAAGTCTTGAAGGCATTGCAGGTTCCATCATTACTCAAAAAGCAATTTCTAAGATTACTGAAGGTTTGCATGGCGTAACAGGTGTTACACCATATGTTCCTAAAACAACTCCTAAAGCTAATCGCTATAAATTGAAAAACCGCATCAAACCAACTAACTTTGAAAAGGTTGTATACTTTAGTACATGTGCAAACCGCGCATTCAAACCAAACCAAGGTTATGACGATGATCGCAGCTTGCAACAAGTTGTAGAAAGTCTCTGCAACAAGGCTCATATCGATATTATCTATCCAAAACATATCGAAAACCTCTGCTGTGGCTTGAGCTTTGAAAACTACGATGACGTTCATGAACGTGCTGTAAAAGACTTGCACGATGCATTGATGAAAGCATCTCAAAATGGTAAATATCCAATCGTGATCGACCATAGTGCATGCTTCAACCATGCTTTCAAACACATGCCGGACTTAGAAATCAACGATATTTCTGAATTCTTGTGCAAATACGTAGTACCTCATCTCGACATTGAAAAATGTGATGAACGCGTTATCGTACACAAACAATGTAAGATTAAATCTTTGAACAAATCTCAATATATTGAAGACTTGGCGCGCCTCTGCACAGACCATGTATTCAATATCAAATCCTTCGCATGCGATGGCTTTGCTGGTCAAAAAGGTTTCTTCACACCAGAACTTAACAAATCTGCTACAAAAGACCTTGCCGGTGAAATTGCTGAATACGGTGCAACACTAGGCGTAAGCTCCAGTTCCACATGTGAAATTGGCCTTGGTGAAAACGGTGGCATTCCATTCGTAGGCGTTGCATTCCTATTAGACCGTTGCTCTAAAGCAAAAAAATAAGATTTATAACATTACCTACCATATAACGAAAAAGGACGAGTTGCAGCTCGTCCTTTTTTGTATATAGTTTTGGTATAATTGTAATGGTAATTAAAAAACTATGTGCTAGTATTTAATGAATTATATGATAGTGCTATATAATGTAATGATAGTAAATAGTCGATTATGTAATTGTATTAAATGGCTAATATAGAGGTATTGTATGAAATATATTCTATTATGTATTTGTTTGCTTAGCTTATTAGGGTGTGGCACAGATACTAAGACTCAGCAAGACACTAAACCTACAACAACAGCTAACGAACAAGCTAAAACAGAGCAAGATGCTCGTGTTATGGCCGCTAAGCAGGCTTTATCCTCTGGCGATTATGCTAAAGCTATTGAGGAAGCAACAGCTTCTATTAAGGATAATCCTAATAATGCAGAGGCGTACTCCATCCGTGGCTTCGCTACGGCGTTGAGTGGTGATACCGCTAAAGGTTTAGTAGATACTAAAAAATCATATGATTTAGATCCTAATAATGTAGCGAATTACTACAACATGGCCATGGTGTACAAATTACAAGGCCAATTAAATGAGTCTAAACAATGGTTTGAAAAGGTATTAGAAAAGGACCCTAGTAACACCTGGTCTGTATACGGTATTGCTACCATTTATGCGGACCAAGGGGATGATACGAAGGCCCTTGATTGGCTTGAAAAAGCGATTACAATTGATCCATCTGTGAAAGCTGTGGCTGCTGAACAAGACCATTTTGAACGCTTTCACAATAATGCGCGATTTAAAACATTAGTAGGATTATAGGCATGGATGTGAAACAGATGATTCGCCTTATTATAAAGGCGATAGGATTTATATATTGGTTTGTTTTTCTATACCTTGGTGGTTTAATGGTCGTAGACTGGTCAGGGTTTATGTCCCAACATAATATAGAAACACCTCTATTCCTTACATACTTAGTATTTGTAGGATGTTTTGTAACACCGTATATTATGCTGTACTGGAAGAAGCTAAATCCTAATGTGAAAGTTCCATTTTTAGTGCGCCATCTCTCCGAATTTATGGCGCGATTAGAAGATTGCCATAGCATATGGTTTGATGTGCTATATGTACTAAAATTATTGCTCTATTTCGTAACAATTCTGTGGATGCTTTGTATCATATTACTTACCTTAGCAGTTATTGCGTGGACAGTAGTTCTAATTTTACTGAGCAATTGATGATGTACATTTACATTTACATTGTTTTCTCTACTAATGCTTCTTGTAAAAGTTGAGAAAAATTAATTCCTTTAGCTAGCGCTCGATCATTTAGCCATGCAGGAATTGTTAAGGTTTTCTTTACGGATTTACTATTTTTAGCTAAATCAATATCTGTTTGTACTAATGTAGGATACGTTGTATCTGTACAAGGTAAGTTGCGAATAGATGTAGGTGTAGGTAAGCTTTCTCCATCTTCTAAGGCACCTAAAATATATAGTTCCATTGCCTCTTGGGCATTAGTTACGAGCTCTGTTAGGGTTGAGCCAGTACTGCTAGTATATTCTAAGTCTGGAAACTCAGCCCAGAAACCATCAGCATCATCATGGATTATAGCAGGGTATATAAATTTCATAGGTCCTCCTCATTTTAGTCCCGTACGCTTTAAAATTGCATTTAATAAGCCGGCAGGTACATCTTTTCCGTGTACGGCAATCACTTCAACTTGATTATCCTTTTTCAAACGATGATGACTGCCGCGTTGCCGTACATCCTTCCAGCCGTTTTTGAGTAGCAGTTTTAGTAGATCTTTATCCTTCATATGCTCTCCTTTTATGGTAACACGTGTATACGTATAAAACAATTGTTAGGAGTTATATATTCTTATTTATAGTCTAACTGTATATAAAGGAAAACAGGGGTGACCAATGGTCACCCCTGACTCTATTAGTCACTTGACAAACTAGATGTATGAGTTATGTGCATTAATTCTATTTATATAAATCATATTGGTATATAATTAAGGTATATAAATTGGGTTGTATATTGATGAAAGGAGAGAATTCATCATGAAACCATTGGGTAAACGGATTGCAATGGCTGTGTTGTGTGCGGCGACGTTGACATCCCCCTTATTGTTGAGCGGGTGTAGTATGTCTGAGCTATGGCAGGGCACTGAACAGAGTCGTAAGGAAATTGCGCAACGGTCTGAGCAGGATCAGGTACAGTTATTTAATCAATATGTGAAAGCCATAAGCCGATTTAATCGCATGGCTGTAATGTTTGATTATGCGAATAGACCAACTCTTAATGAGTTAAAAGCGGGGCAGCATTTAACTGTATTTAATGCACCGAACTTTAAACAGCTACAAAAAGAATTAGAAGAGGCTAAGCAAGCGGGGGTTCCTTATGATGAAATGAAGGAGCCTTTAGATAAGCTACTTTCAAAATTGAACGAAATTACACCGGTTGCGGAAGAACTTGATGCATATTATAAATCTAAAGGGTATACTACAGATAACTATGCTAAGGAGCAACAATTAGGTCCTAAATATGTTCAGTTATACGAACAATTTATTCCTATTTATGCTGACTTTGATAATTTGATGCATAAGATTAACACGGACCGATTGCAACAACGGTTACAACAATTGCGCGATGCAGGTAAGAAAAATGCAGCCGCTGCACAAGAGGTTTCTTTGCGACTTACTGCAGTCCTAGAAAAGCTAGATAGTGAAAAAGAACCAGATGTAAATGCTATCAATCAAGAGCTACAAGCCATTGGCGATTTAGCGAATGGTATTTCTAGCCCTAAGTATGACCCTGTTAAGACCTCTGTAAACTCTACGATTGGTGCCATTCGTACCTATATGGGATCCAAACAAGATAACGATTATAAACATATGGTTGAGGCCTATAACCGTTATATTTCCAATATGAATACCACCAATATGAATGAATTGGATCAATAGAGTTAATACGGTTTAAGACGGATACGTTATATATGAGTTAATATAAGTATGAGCATCATATAAGCGTAACTTAGTGTGGATATTATATAAGCATAAGTTAATGTAAGTATTATATAAAAAGCTGTATCGAATGAGGATATCATTTGATACAGCTTTTTTAGTTGATTATTATATTGCTTATTTTTTTAGGCTAATGCGCGTTGTAATTTGATTGGATAATGAGAACAACACTAAGGCTATCCAGATACAACCGAAGGCAATCATTTGCGGTGTGCCAAAGCTTTCACCAAAGTAGAAAATAGCTAGCAACAAGGCAATGGTAGGGGAGACATATTGTAGGAAGCCTAGTAGGTTGAGTGGCAATAGTTGGGCCCCATAGGAGAATAGCACCAATGGAACCGATGTTGTTAGACCGCATGCTATGAGTAGCATGGACGTATACCAGTCTGTGCTGAAATAGGACCATACTGTATTATCGATCATGGTCGTATAGAGTAAGGCTAGTGGTGTTAATAGCCAAGCCTCAAAAGCGATGCTCGTAAAGGGCGAGATGAGCAGTTTCTTTTTTACGACCCCATAGAGGCCAAAGGAAACGGCAAGGATCATCGACACTAACGGCAAGGATCCCACTTGATAGGTGAGCAAGGCGATACCGATGGTAGCGATGAGGACGCTTAGCTTTTTCGGTACAGATAGGACCTCTTTAAATAGGATGACACCTAACACTACATTAAAGAGTGGGTTGATATAATAGCCAAGGCTCGTGTCCATAACTTGATTGTTGGCGATGGCCCAAATGTAGGTAAACCAATTTACGCTGATGATGACTGATGCTACCAACAGTAGTAATAGTTGTGAGCGCTGTTCTTTTAGTAATTGAAAGTCTTTTTTGAACTGTTTAAAATGTAGGCCAAATACGACGATGGCCATGCAAATGCCTGACCAGATAATGCGCTGCGCCAGTATATTATATGGTGAAACATGGTTTAATAATGCCCAATAGAGAGGGAGTAAGCCCCAGATGATATAGCAACTAAGGGCTGTCATTAGACCTTTTTTACTTGTGTGCTCCATAATGCCTCCTTGTGATTGTATTCATTATATCACGCATTGTGCTTGCATTTGTGCGTAGGCTTAGATTTTATGATGATTTGTACTCGATTTATAACTCGATTTGCAGACAATGAATACGTATATTTGATAGCGATGAATACGTATATTTGAAAGTGATGAGTTTTTGTCATTTTAAATATGCATTAGTTATAACCTAAAATTTGATACTTATGATTAACTGTTATGTTCATTGACTTTGTGCATATTGTTACACTATATTGGACTTAGAACAACGAATATAGAGAATAGGTGTCACAAGACTTAATAGAGAAATCGGTACAAGCCGATGCGGTCCCGCCACTGTAAGGACGAGCCTGCTTTCAAAAATGTCACTGGAGAAATCTGGGAAGGCGAAAGCGAGGTGATGAGCCCGAGCCAGGAGAACTGCCTATTTGATAATCACCGTTATGTACCTACGAGCGATAGGAAGGGGATTGGGGTATGCTGGTTTCAGTGTTTTTTGGCGTACCTTTCAATAAGAAACCTTACGTGTCACTTTTGGGTGGCACGTTTTTTGTTGCCCTTGAAAGTGGCTGTTAAGCATATATATCAGGCTTCATAGTTAATGAATTGATGGACACATATTTGAGGTTGATGTGATCCAAGTATAGGAAAGCTCGTGTGATGTATGTGTATAACAATTCGCAGGTACGGTGCGCTGTTTCTCGGTATGGTTTCGAGTTGAAAAGGAGGCACATATATGTCTGACAAAAAGACTTCAAAGGATGCTGAACGCGATCTATTAGCTCCTGTATCCTTTGATGAATTTGAGAAACCTACGTATGAACAATGGCAGGCTGAAGTTGAAAAGGCGTTAAAAGGTGGCGACTTCCACAAGAAGATGTTCACGAAAACCTATGAAGGTATCACGTTGCAGCCAATTTACACACCTGCACTGCATGCAGAAGCAATTCCAAAGGGCGTATACCCTGGGGCAGGTGAGTTCCTACGTGGTACTAAGGCAAGTGGTTATATTAAAGACTCTTGGGGTGTATCCCAATATGTAGATGACTCTTTGCCTAAGGATGCCAATCATGCAAGTTTATACGAGATTGTAAAAGGTGGCACCATTCACAACATCCGCCTAGATGAAGCAACACGCCATGATCAAGATGTGCAAGTAGGCGCATCCGTTGGCGTTGGTGGTACATCTGTATCCACTATGGATGACTGCAAACAATTGATTGACCGCTTCAATTTGAAGGAAAATCCTTTGTACATTGAAACAGGTGCTTCTGCAGCCATCTTGCTTGGCATGTTAGCGGCTACTGTGAAAGGCGCTAAAAAACAAACATCTGATTTGAAAGGTCTCGTTGGTGCTGACCCTATCGGTGTTTGGGTGAAAGATGGTGCTTTGCACATTTCCTTAGATACAGCCTTTGATGAAATGGCACATACTGTTGTGTGGGCTAAAGAACAAGCTCCAGAGCTTAAAACAGTACTCGTATCTGGCGATGTATACGCTAATGGCGGCGCTAACGATGTGCAAGAGGTTGCCTATGCATTGGCAACAGCTGTTTGCTACGTGCGTCAATTAGCACAACGGAACATCGATATTCACACCATCGCGAAGAGCATGATGTTCACATTCTCCTTAGGGGCTAATTTCTTTATGGAAATTGCTAAATTGCGTGCCTTGCGCGTACTTTGGGCTCGCATTATGGAAGCTTTCGGTGCTGAAGAAGCGGACCGTGCCGTCCATGTACACGGCAGAACATCGGCTTTCACAAAAACTGTATACGACCCATATGTAAACTTGTTGCGCAATACGACACAAGCATTCTCTGGTGTTGTAGGCGGTTTGAACAGCCTTGAAGTATCTCCGTTCGACCAACCAATTCGCAAAGCGGATGATTTCTCTCGCCGTATTGCTCGTAACATTCAAGTTATGTTGCAAACTGAATTTGAGTTGCGTCAACCTGTGGACCCTGTAGGCGGTTCTTGGTACGTGGAAACATTAGCTGCTGAACTATGCGAAAAAATCTGGTCTGAGTTCCAAACAATCGAGTCTAAAGGTGGCATCATTGCCGCATTGAAAGAAGGCTATCCTCAAGCTCAAGTGAAAGCCATCCTCGATGAACGCTTTAAGAACCTTGCATTCCGTAAGGACGTAGCAGTTGGTAACAATATGTATGCGAATATGACAGAAGAGTTACTTGATCCTAAACCAGAAAATCAAGAAACATTGTGTCAAAAACGAGCTGCTCAAATTGATGAGTACTTGGCAGGTGCAGAGACTGATGCAGTTGTGAAAGCACAGGCTACTCTAGAAGCAAGTACAACAGAACCAGGTGCGTTGATTGGTCTTATTGAGCTTGGGGCATTACAAAAATTGACAATCCGCCAAATCCGTAAGGCTTTAGATGCAGGCGATATTTCTTCTGAAACAATCGAACCAATTATTGCACATCGCTGGACTGAACAATTTGAAGCCCTCCGTATGCGTACGGAATCGTATAAACAACGTACGAAAGATAATGTGAAGGTATTCTTGGCAAATATGGGCCCAATCCCTCAACATAAACCTCGTGCGGACTTCTCCACAGGCTTCTTCGAAGTAGGTGCTTTTGAAGTTATTAAAAATGATGGCCATGAAACAACGGCTGATGCGGCGAAGGCTGCCCGTGAAAGTGGTGCCGATGTTGTGGTTATCTGTTCCACAGATGATACATATCCTGAGTTAGTACCACCACTCGCTAAAGAGTTGAAAGAAACTATGCCGAATGTAACAGTTATTTTGGCAGGGGCACCTCCTAAGGACCTTGAGCCTGTATACCGTGAAGCTGGCGTAGACGACTTCATTTCCGTTCGTGCAAATTGCTACGAAATCTTACATACGTTACAAGATAAGAAAGGGATGTGAGCTCATGTTTAAAAATCCAGACTTCTCCTCTCTTGGCTTGGGATCTCAGTCGCCGACATCTCGCGATGCATGGCTTGCTGAACTTCAAAAAGAAACAGGAAAAAGCTTTGAAGATTTATATAATACGACAATGGAGCAAATCCAACTAAAACCTCTCTACACAGAGATGGATTATGAAGGTATGACACACCTTGACTATATGGCTGGTGTACCTCCATTCTTGCGTGGACCTTATTCCACAATGTATGTTACTCGTCCTTGGACAGTACGTCAGTACGCTGGTTTCTCCACAGCAGAAGAATCCAATGCGTTTTACCGTCGTAACTTGGCAGCGGGCCAAAAAGGTTTATCTATCGCCTTTGACCTTGCCACACACCGTGGTTACGACTCCGACCATCCTCGCGTAGTAGGTGACGTTGGTAAAGCAGGTGTTGCGGTAGATTCCATCCTCGATATGGAAATTCTATTCTCCGGTATTCCTCTTGACCAAATGTCCGTATCCATGACAATGAACGGCGCCGTATTGCCTGTCATGGCGTTCTATATCCTAGCTGGTGAAGAACAAGGCGTTGATAAAAAGGTTATGGCTGGTACAATCCAAAATGATATCTTGAAAGAGTTCATGGTACGTAATACCTATATTTACCCTCCAGCTACGTCCATGCGCATCATCGGCGATATCTTTGCTTACACTTCTCAGTACATGCCTAAGTTCAACAGTATCTCCATTTCTGGCTATCATATGCAAGAAGCAGGCGCTACTGCAGATATCGAATTAGGTTACACATTGGCCGATGGTCTTGAATACATCCGTACCGGTGTAAATGCAGGCCTTCACGTAGATAAATTCGCTCCACGTTTGTCCTTCTTCTGGGCAATCGGTAAAAACTACTTCATGGAAGTAGCGAAAATGCGTGCAGCTCGTATGTTGTGGGCTAAGATTATTAAGAGCTTCGGTTCTGAAAATCCAAAATCAATGGCACTTCGTACACATAGCCAAACATCTGGGTGGTCTTTGACAGAACAAGATCCATTCAACAACGTAGCTCGTACATGTATGGAAGCAATGGGTGCCGCTTTGGGCCATACACAATCCTTACATACAAATGCGCTTGATGAAGCCATCGCGTTACCTACGGACTTCTCCGCGCGTATTGCTCGTAATACTCAGCTTTACATCCAAGACGAAACTAAGGTATGTAAAGTTATCGACCCATGGGGCGGTTCCTATTATGTAGAAGCCTTGACTGATGAATTGATCCGTCGTGCTTGGGGTCATATCCAAGAAATCGAATCCCTTGGTGGTATGGCGAAAGCGATTGATACTGGTCTTCCTAAGATGCGTATCGAAGAAGCGGCAGCTCGTCGCCAAGCTCGTATCGACTCTGGCCGTGAAGCGATTATCGGTATCAATAAATATCGTCTAGATAAAGAAGATCCATTGGATATCTTAGACGTAGATAACACAGCTGTACGGGAAGCGCAAATTCGTCGTCTCGAACAATTGCGTGCTAACCGTGACGAAGATAAGGTTCAATCCTGTCTCGAAGCGATTACAAATGCTACAGAATCCGGGGAAGGCAACTTGCTTGCTCTTGCGCTTGAAGCCGCTCGTGCTCGTGCATCCTTGGGTGAAATTTCCTTTGCTGTTGAAAAGGTTTGTGGCCGTCATAAAGCAGTTATCCGCTCTATTTCTGGCGTATATTCTAGTGAATATGAAGATGATGATGTTATCAAAGAAGTTCGCCAAATGGCAGATGATTTCGAAGAACTCGAAGGTCGTCGCCCTCGTATTATGATTGCGAAGATGGGCCAAGACGGTCATGACCGCGGTGCCAAAGTTATCGCTACATCCTTCGCGGATATGGGCTTTGACGTAGATATCGGACCTTTGTTCCAAACGCCAGAAGAAACAGCGCAAGATGCGGTGGATAATGACGTTCATATCGTCGGCTTCAGTTCCCTTGCGGCAGGTCACAAAACATTGTTACCTCAACTTGTAGAAGAACTCAACAAGCGAGGTCGTGGAGATATTTTGGTTGCCATCGGTGGCGTAATCCCTGCTCAGGACTATGAGTTCCTACGCGAACATGGCGCAGTGGCTATCTTTGGCCCTGGTACAGTTTTGCCAGTAGCGGCGAAAAAATTACTAGAAACATTGACTAGCCACGTTCAAGACGAAGGCAATGACTGATAATAAACGGCCTACTCCGGATATATTGCGTAATACACAGGTTGCCACTGGTGAAAGTAGCGCCCCTGAATTAGGTGTAAAAAACGCAAATGCCGAGGGTAGTACGTATCGTCCCGACTGGGTGCCAGAAGATGCGAAAAAAGATGATACCTTTGCGTGTCACGTGATGAAAGGCGTCAAGGAAATGCACGACGGCCTCTTGTCTAGCTCTGCTCATCTGGCTCCGTCGGTACGTCCCGTACAGCGGCGAAAGAAGTTAACTGTCGCTGATTATGTACGCGGTATCGAGCAGGGGGACCGCGTTATACTTTCACGGGCTATCACATTAGTAGAAAGTAATAATAAGGACCATTTCAAACTAGCTCAACAAGTATTGCAAGCCGTATTGCCTCGCACGGGCAAGGCGTTGCGCATCGGTATTACTGGTGTGCCTGGGGCCGGTAAAAGTACATTTATTGAAGCCTTTGGCAACATGCTCATTGAAGCTGGTTACAAGGTTGCCGTACTCGCTGTAGACCCTACAAGCCAAGTCACAAAAGGCAGTATTTTGGGCGATAAAACGCGGATGGAAACGTTGACGAAACATCCTGAAGCCTATATTCGTCCGTCGCCGGCTGGTGGTACACTAGGCGGTGTGGCTCGTAAAAGTAGAGAAACGATGCTACTTTGCGAGGCTGCTGGGTACGATATTATTCTCGTCGAAACCGTAGGGGTTGGGCAAAGCGAAGTCACTGTGCGCTCCATGGTAGACTTCTTTATGCTCATCGTCTTAACTGGTGCAGGCGATGAATTGCAAGGCATCAAAAAAGGCGTTATGGAGCTGGCTGATGCTATTGTGGTTAACAAGGCTGATGGGGACAACCTCAAGCGTGCTCTCATCGCTCGTAGCGATTACGATCGGATGTTACATTACATCCGTCCAGCTACGGAAAAATGGAAAACACAAGCCTATACTTGTTCAGCTGTTACGAAGGATGGTCTCGACGAATTGTGGGATGTAATCCAAGAATTTGCTGAACAAGGTAAAGAAAATGGCGTCTTCTTAAAACGCCGTCAAGAACAATCCCTCCGTTGGGTACGTGATATGATTGACGAACACTTGCACAACCTATTCTTTAATAATGTAGTCATTCAAGGTCGTATGGGCGAAGTCGAAGCAGCTGTTTTAGACGGTGAAATGAGCGAATCTCAAGCCGTTGAAGAATTAATTGGGGTTTTTGACAAGTCTATTAAATGAGTAGATAGCTACATACCTATTTGATAAGATGGCATAACTTATCTATTAAGACACTCCGATTAGCTATCATACTGATTTAGACATATAAGATGTATCCAGAAAAGGCATAGTATAAACATTACTATTGGGTTTAGCCCAATGAAGATGTATACTATGCCTTTTTATGTGCCTGTGAAAGCATATTCATGAAACAAATTTCATAAAAAACACGGTTGATACTTTCATAAATATCGGCTTATAGGACAAAAAGTGTGTGTAAAAACCCTTATAACACTAGATATTTACTAGTGTTATAAGGGTTTAATCTTTTTTTGGAGAAGTTTGAGGGTGGACAAAAAGTGTGGGTGAAAACATCAATTAACCCTTGTAATTACTGACTAAAATGAGGTTATATCTTCCTATATATAAACAAATATGGAGGAAGAGTTTATGCGACAAATAAAATGTCCTGATTGTAATGAAACATGCATTAAACACGGTGTTTTAAAATCTGGTTCTCAGCGTTGGTTTTGCAAACATTGTAAGGTGGCATTTACCGTTAAAATTAATAATTTAAGTAAAGAGTTAAGCCTATTCTTGAATTGGTTATTCAGCACCAATATTCAAGCTGATATGCCTGGTAAAGGTCGTACATTCAGGCGTAAAACCGCTAAATTTTGGTCCATATGGCCATTGCCACCAAAAGTGGAAGAAGTACATGATGTGGTATATCTTGATGGAATTTACTTAGCTAGGAATTTATGTGTTTTGATTTGTTGCAATGATACTCATGTTCTAGGATGGTATGTCTGTCGTTATGAGCATGCTAGAGCTTGGCAGTGTTTAATGGAACGGATTGCCGAACCTAAAGTTGTTGTGTCTGATGGTGCTAATGGTTTGCCTAAAGCATTACGTAAAGTTTGGCCTCATAGCAGTCACCAAAGATGCTTGTTTCACATTTTTTGTCAGGTTAGACGATATACGACAAGTAGACCTAAAACGTTAGCAGGAAAGGATCTTTATACTCTGGCTAAAGATTTATTTAATGTGAAAACAATGGATCAAGCTCTTGTATGGATTAATGAACTTTCAGCGTGGCGAATGACATATTCTGATTTTTTACGAGAAATGACGATTGATGAATTCGGAAACAAACGCTCTACACATGAGCGTTTGCTTAAAGCCGAATCATCATTATGGCGTCTGATTAGGCAACAAACTTTATTTACATTTTTGGAATGTATTGATATTATAGTACCTACAACAAATAATCGTATTGAAGGTGGAGTAAATGCTCAACTAAGAAGTATGTTACGATCTCATAGGGGCCTTTCACTTGAAAGAAGACTAAAAGCGGTCTATTGGTGGTGCTATATGCACTCACCAAGACCGCTTTCTATTTCAGATATATTAAATTGTATGCCTACAGATGAATCGATTGCTGCTATCTACAAACGGTTATCTGATTATTGCCAAATAGATCGCTCAATACCTCAATGGGGTGATGCTCCTGTTTGGAATGAGCTACATATGTCTACAGATTTTCCAACTTATTGGGATTAGTCACACACACTTTTTGTCCTATAACCCTAAATATCATATATGATATATAATTTAATCATAGATTGTTACTTGTATGTGATTAAAAAGAGAGGGTCATTATGAAACCACTAGTAAAGAAAATGCTAACAGTAGTATTGTGCGCATCAACTCTAACAGCACCATTATTCTTGACAGGATGTAGTGTTTCTAAGGTTGCCAATAGCGTACAACAAGGTGTTCAAAAGAAATCACAAGATGACGTTAAAGTGTTTAACAACTACATTAAAGCCGTTGGCGATTTTAACAGTCATACAGTGCGCTTTGGCTATGCTATCGGCCCAGACATTCAAAAACTAAGAGAAGGTCAACATTTAACAAGCTTTATGGCACCACATTTTGATTCTTTACAAAAGAACTTACAAGCCGCTAAGGATGCTGGCGTGCCATATGATGATATGAAAGAACCTTTAGATAATGTATTGGCTGTATTAAAGGATATTGTACCAGTAGCCAGTGAATTGGATACGTACTACGAAACTAATTCATATCAAGCAGATAATTATGCTAAGGAACAACAATTAGGACCTAAATACGTTCAATTATATGATCAGTTCTATGCAGCGTATAATCAACTAGACACAGTAATTCACAAACATAATACAGAAAATCAACAAGAACAATTGAAAGAACTTAAGGATTCTGGTAAGAAAAATGCAGCGGCAGCTCAAGAAGTTCATTTACGTTTAACTGCATTATTGGATGGCTTTGAAGAAGGCAAGCAAATTGATGTAAATGCGGCTAACCAAGAGTTGCAAGGTATCATGGATGTATCCAGTAGTATTACTAGTCCGGAATATAACAGTACTAAGAATTCATTAAATACAGCTATTGGTAGAATTCGTACATTCTTAGGTGACCAAACAAATGACCATTATAATGATATGGTTGAATCCTATAATAGCTTTATTGGCAGTATGAATCGTTTGGATATGAACAAACTTGATAAATAATATCTAATGGTATATACCGTTTCGTATAATGTTAAAGAGGGTCTTAAAATGAGTAAAAAAATGTTGTTACCCGTTGGTGTAGTTGTTTTAATCATAGGTGTTATTATCTTATTGTTGAATCCAGATCCTGCTACAACGAATTTGGAAATTGCAAGAAATGCTACTAATGCACGAGATGCAGCTAAAGCAATTTCCTCTAACAATCAAACCTATGCGTGGATGTATTCCATCGGTATGTTCTGTAGTGGCTTCGGTTTATCCTTAACAATCGGTGGCATACTTGTGAAATTCCTTAAAAAAGATCAATAAATCATACTTATGGTCATGCTATGATTAAATCATGACGGAATTAAGGATCAGCAAAGGCAAAATAGAAGCAAAATTAAAGCAAAGTTAAAGGCTATACTAATATGTGTATCATGATTAGTATAGCCTTTTTTTGTCTCATACATATTTTTAGATGCCTTAAAACGTGATATAATTAACTCTAATGGGGCCTAGAGGGTGAAGGCTTTTGGAGGTTAGTATGAGTAGCATAGCGCATTTATTTGTGGCTGGTGGATTTGTTATGTATCCGCTAGTAATTTTTTTGCTCTTTGCATTGATGATTGGCATTGAGCGTATCATTTTATATCGTAAGTTTACAAAGGACTTGCGCCGCTTTAATAAGGTGTTAGAGAAGAATCAATCTTGGGTCATGTTACCAAGTGTTCTGGAACGCGACACAGAGGAGCTTGGCGCTTTATTTGCTCGTGCTATGCGCAGTGCAAAGAACTATAATGGTCTAGAAAACCGTTTGCAAGACGTAGTATCTTACGCCGATGAGCGTTTAAAACGCGGCCTTAGCTGGCTTAGTATGATTGTAACGATGGCACCGTTGTTGGGGCTGTTGGGGACAGTGCTGGGTATGATTCGCGCCTTTGCTGTTGTAGGTGGCGATATTGGTGCGCCTACCATCATTACAGGCGGTGTATCTGAAGCCTTAGTGGCAACGGCTACAGGCTTGACTGTAGCGATTATCGCGCTTGGCTTTCACAGTTACTGTGCGGCAAAGGTAAACGATTCTATTACTACCTTAGAGCATGAGTGCGGCAACATCCTCGATGCGTACAACGAGGAACATGATATATGAGACGACGCACATTAGGGGTTAAAAAAGAACCGACCATCATGATTATCCCTATGATCGATATCGTATTTTTCTTATTGGTATTCTTCATGGTTGGCACGCTGTACATGAATACAGAGCAACAAATTCCGCTCAATTTGCCATCTGCATCCACATCTACAGCAAAATCTATTGAACCTATTACGATTACGCTCACCACAACGCACACGCTATATATCGACAATCAGGAAATCTCTTCCGAACGATTGGCTGAAGAGGTACAATCTATCGTGAAACAGGCACCTCGACAAGCTTTTGTCATTCGGGCATCTAAGGATGTTTACTATAGCGAGGTTATCGCCCTATTGGACATGCTCAAGGTGAATGGCGCTAAATATATTAGCGTCGCTACGGAACGGAAGTGATTCTATGTTTGAATCGCATTATTTGAAATCGTTTATTGTGTCCTTGGGAATTACAATTATCCTCATCTCTGGTATGGGCCTTTCTTTGCGTGGTATGGCAGGTACAGGTGCTGCCCATGATGCGGCGGAAATTAGCTTTAATTTGCCTGATGATGGTGAAAGCGATACAGGGGTTGAGGCTGTTGACACTGCACCGAAACCAGCGGAAAATCCTATGGAAAAACCACAGAATATAACTCCAGAAGGCGCGGCACCTAAGGCGAATTCTTTGGTGAATGAGCGCAAGCCAGAGGAGGAACGTACTAAAGAGTTAAGTGAAAGTACAGCAGCATCTAGTGTGCGCCGAGAATGGACCGTTCCAAAGGCTATTGAATCGGAAACGAGTAGCAGTGAACAAGCTGTAGTTACGCACGGAGCAGATTCTAAGAATGGAAAATCTTCCAAGAATAGTAAAGCGCCTATCGGTAAAGAGATAACATCAGATCCGAATGCAACTGGAGATGGATTGCCTGAATCTAGTGACTTATCTGTCTTATCTGATTTAGCATTGAGTTTATTGACGCCAGGACAACAAGCGCTTTTACAAAAACCAGATATTAATCCTCATGACTACTTGCGGACTGTGCAAGAACAGGGGCGAGCATCTGTCGTAACAGGCAAGGTGGTAGTACGAGTTAACTTTGATGTTAACGGTAATGTCATCGTTGGCGAACATACGCCACTGATCGTGGACGATGTACCACCAGCTGTACGAGACGAAGCACTGCGCATCATCAAAAGCAGTGGATCTATCGTTAACCGACGGGGTGAACCTGTTTACTTAGCAGTTCCCGTTATTCTAGGACAATAAAGAGGCATATCTCATACAAATGTATGTAAGATATGCCTCTTTTTATGTTTATAAAACTTTCTTGACATTTAGTATATAATTAAAGTAGGTACAGTAGTAAGTCGTACCAAGTAGTTCCTATTAGGAGGTTTATATGAAAGCTTATGAAATTTTGAATAATCCCTTCCTAAATAAAGGTACCGCCTTTACAAAGGAAGAACGTAAAAACCTTGGTCTTGAAGGTTTATTGCCTCCAGTTGTACAAACGTTAGAACAGCAAGCAATTCAAACTTATGAATTATTTAGTCGCAAAGATTCTCTATTACAAAAACGTGAATTCTTGATGCGTATTTTCTCCACAAATCGCACTCTATTCTTCAAAGTATTTAGCAATCATGTTGTTGAAATGATGCCAATCGTTTATGATCCTGTCATAGCTGAAAGTATAGAACGTTTTAGCCACGAATTTATTGATCCAGAATATGCAGCCTATATTACAGAAGAAAATATAGATCAACTTGATACTATTTTAGATCGAGCTGCAGATAGTCGTGATATTCGCTTAATTGTAGTTACTGACGCAGAAGAAATCTTGGGTATTGGCGATTGGGGTACTAACGGCGTAGATATTTCCGTAGGCAAATTAATGGTCTACACTGCAGCAGCAGGCGTAAATCCTGAATGGGTACTACCAGTTGTACTTGATGTAGGTACAAATAGACAAGAGCTTCTTGACGATCCATTATATTTAGGGGTTCGTAAAAACCGCATCACAGGAGATGCATACAACAAATTTATAGAAACTTTTGTTCGTTACGTAGAATCTAAATTCCCTAAATTATACCTACATTGGGAAGATTTTGGTCGCGACCATGCTACTGAAATTTTAAAAGTATATCGTCCTCAAATTGCTACCTTCAATGATGATGTCCAAGGTACTGGTATCATTTCCCTTGCAGGTATCTTAGGGGCACTCAAAATTAGTGGTGACACATTAACTGATAAGAAATATGTGTGCTTTGGCGCAGGTACAGCAGGTGTAGGTATCGCTAACCTCGTAATGTCTGAAATGGTAGCGCAAGGGCTATCTGAAGAGGAAGCTAGAAGTCGTTTCTACCTCGTAGATAAACAAGGTCTCCTATTCGATGATATGACAGACTTAACAATCGAGCAAAAACCGTTCGCTCGTAAACGTTCTGAATTCACTAATGCTAATGAATTAACTAATTTACATGCTGTCATTAAAGCGGTACAACCAGGCATCCTCGTTGGTACATCGACAGCACCAGGCACTTTCACAAAAGAGGTTGTCCAAGAAATGGCTAGTCATGTGGAAAGACCGATTATTTTCCCATTATCTAACCCGACAAAATTAGCAGAAGCAAGTGCACAAGATCTGTTAACGTGGACAGATGGAAAGGCGCTCATCGCAACAGGCGTACCATACTCACCTATTGAACTTAACGGTGTAACATATGATATTGGCCAAGCTAACAATGCACTCATTTATCCAGGCGTAGGTCTTGGTGTATTAGCTGTCAATGCAACTCGCTTAAGTGATGCTATGATTTCCGCAGCAGCTCATGCCTTACAAGGTATTGTAGATACTACAAAACCAGGTGCAGCTACGTTACCACCAGTAGAAAAATTAACACAATTCTCTCGTACAGTTGCTAAAGCTGTTGCCGAATGTGCCATCAAAGAAGGCTTGGCACCTGAACAAGATGTTGATGCTGCCATTGATGCTATCTTGTGGAAACCAGAATACAAAAATAATCAATAATAGTTCATTAACAGATACATAAATAATAACAAGAGGCATACCTCACATACGCATGTATGTAAGATATGCCTCTTTTGTTATGTTTGTATTAGTCTTGATTAGTAAGCATTGTCTTAGTGGAGTTGAACACCGCAAGGTATACGATGGCGCCACCGATAAATAAAGTGATTTGCATAGGTGCGCTAAATTGATCGACGCGCCATAATGCGAAGGCGTAGAAGAACATTGTTACTAGCATGATGAGGAATGCAATGATAACGCGTACATTGGTATTAACCGCTAAGGATGTAGTGATGCGAGATTTATTGAGTATCACGTAAATTAAGGATACGATGATGTCTGCTGTAAAGATGGAGAATACATAGTTGAGATCAAACTCTCCAAATAGAACTACAGCCAAGCCGATAAAGCTGAGCCCAAAGAATAGGCGTAATAGCATGCCTATAATATTCGATTCATTGCGCTGTGCACGACGCTCTTTGCGATTTAAATTTGCCATGAAAGCCTCCCGATAATGATATACAAGTTTATGTATATTTCAGATAATTCTAGTATATCATTTTATTAGCACGAATACATAGAGACGGAGTTAATATAACTCAATTCTATTAATTGTTTATTTAGAAAGGCATCATAAGCAAAGTCATCATAAGTAAAGTCATCATAAGTCAAAACGTATCATAAGACTTCAATGAATGGCTGTCATCTTCAACAAATACGAACGATTAGTAAATTTAATATAATTATCATTCGGAAAATTTAGGTCCATTCATTGAATGGAGCTTTCACATATGGTACAATTATCCTATAAGAAATCTAGCTTTTATCATGCAAAGGAGACATCATGATACCACGTTATACACGAGAAGAAATGGGCCATATTTGGAGCGAACGCAACGAGTTTGACACAATGTTATTAGTAGAAACATTGGCATCCGAGGCGCAAGCTGAGTTGGGAGTTATCCCTAAAGAAGCGGCTAAAGCCATTCGTGAAAAGGGCAATTTCGACGTTGAACGCATTCATGAAATCGAAAAGGAAACAAACCACGATATTATTTCCTTCGTAACAGCAGTAGGCGAATACGTAGGTCCTGAAGCGGCTAAATACATCCACCTTGGCCTTACATCTACTGACGTTAAAGATACAGCACTTGGTTACATGATGAAACAAGCATGCGACATCTTGATTGAAGATTTGAAACGTTTGCACGAAGTATTGCGTCGCCGCGCAGCTGAGTTCAAATATACACCTATGATTGGCCGTACTCACGGTATTCATGGTGAACCTACTACATTTGGTTTGAAATTAGCATTGTGGATGGCTGAAGTAGAACGCGATATCGAACGCATGGAGCACGCTCGTAAAAGCGTAGCTGTTGGTAAATTGTCCGGTGCTGTTGGTACATACTCCAACATCGATCCATTCGTAGAACAATATGTATGCGAAAAATTAGGTCTTGAACCTGTTAAAATCGCTACACAAGTCGTACAACGTGACCGTCACGCTGAATTGTTGTCCACTATCGCTGTTGTAGGCGGTACATTGGATAAAATCGCTTTGGAAATTCGTCATCTGCAACGTACAGAAGTGCGCGAAGCGGAAGAATATTTCAGCCCTAAACAAAAGGGTTCCTCTGCGATGCCTCATAAACGTAATCCGATTACATGTGAAAGAATTTGCGGTATGGCTCGCTTACTTCGTGGCTATGCTCAATCTGCTTACGAAGACCAAGCTTTGTGGCATGAACGCGACATTTCCCATAGCTCTGTAGAACGTGTCATCTTACCAGATGCAACAATTTCGTTGAACTACATGCTTCACCTTACAATCCGTACAATTGATAAATTGTTGGTATATCCTGAAACAATGCTTAAAAACCTTAACCTTACAGGTGGTCTTGTATTCAGCCAAACAATTTTGACTCACCTTGTAGACAAAGGTGCCGTACGTGACGAAGCATACCGTTGGGTTCAAAAATACGCTATGGAACGTTGGCTTGAAGGTAAAGATTTCGCTACAGGTCTTAAATCTGATGAAAACATCAAGAAATACATGACTGCTGAAGAAATCGATGCATGCTTCGATCCTCATAAATTATTGAAACATGTAGATACAATCATGGCTCGCTTTGGCCTATAATTGTAGGGTACTTCCCACATAACATATGAAAGATTAGGGTAGGTATAGACCAACAAGCCTATGGCACATGCATTAGGTGTTGGCTATATCTACCTGTTTTTATTTATTTTAGGAGGTTATATGAAACGTATTATACGAAAATACGGACCGCCTATTTTTCATTGTATTAATGACTTTGGACAAGGATCTCTAGCGGCGCTTATACCGTTTTTTATTGCTAACTTTGGGCTTAATTACTATCAATCAGCATCTATCATTTTCTGTAACACCATCGTGGCTTCTATAGCCCAACCTATCTTGGGCTATGTGGCGGATCGGTGGCGCGTGCCTTGGTTCATTCCTGTAGGTTTTTCTATAACATTAGTCTCCATTAGTGCCATTGCACTGGCGACGAGCTATGAGATGATACTTGCTCTATCGCTCATTGCAGGCCTTGGGGCTGCATTGTTCCATCCTGAGGCGGCACTTCTTGTAAACCGTATGCAATCCAATGAGCTTGGTAATGCTATGGGGCGCTTTGCCGTAGGCGGTAGCGCTGGTTTTGCATTGGGGCCGCTCCTTGCTGGTGGTGTGTACGTCTTTGGCGCTCAGTTCCTTTGGGTGTTCACGGCCATTGCCTTAATTGGCGTGTTATTGTATGTGTATGCCTTTACAGGTTCTGCGGCTACCGATGTTGTTGGTGAAAGTAAAAGCTCTGCTAAGTCCACTAATACTGGTGCCAACGATTGGGTAAGCTTCGGCAAGCTATTCTTTGTAATCGCTTCACGATCTATATTGTTCTCTGTACTATCTATCTTCATTCCTATCCTGTACATTACCGTTATAAACGGTGAAGCCAGTGCCTCTAGCTTGGCGCTCACAATGTACTTTGCAATGGGTGCAGTCCTTACCTATATGGGCGGGGCCTTATCTGATAAATTAGGCTTCCTTAAAACGGTGCGCTTAGGTAATCTTATCTTCTTGCCATCCGTTTTAGTATTTATCTTTGTCCCAAATATATGGGGCTTCTTCGGTGCTATGATACCGATGGCCTTTGGCGTATTCTCACAATACGGACCCATTACCGTACTCGGTCAAAAATACCTTGCTAAAAATGCAGGCTTTGCGTCGGGGATTACACTAGGCCTTGGCATTACCTTAGGTGGCCTTGTAGCGCCATATGTAGGCCATCTAGCAGACATCTATGACGTGCAAACTGCTTTGATGACCTTGATACCTGTAGGTCTTATGGGACTCCTAATGAGCCTATGGCTTAAAGAACCAAAATAGTACTGGCACAATAAATACTTTCACAGAGTCCGAACATTGTTGTATAATGTTAGTGAATTATTTAGACTTTCACATGGAGGATATAGATATGGCAACAAGTATGGTTATCGGCACTCAATGGGGTGACGAGGGTAAAGGTAAGATCGTTGACTGGATTGCGGAACGTGCGGACGTTGTAGTGCGCAGTCAAGGTGGTAATAACGCAGGTCATACTGTTGTAGTAGATGACAAAGCATTTGCGCTTCGCCTGTTACCAAGTGGTATCTTGTATGATGATAAACAAAATATCGTTGGTACTGGTGTTGTTATTGACCCTAAAGTTTTGTTACAAGAAATTGAAGGTCTTGAAAAACAAGGTAAATCTGCTAAATCCCTTCAAATTTCCGACCGTGCGCATGTTATCATGCCATATCATATCGCTTTAGATAATGCAGAGGAAGCATCTAAAGGGGATGCTAAAATCGGTACTACTAAAAACGGTATCGGTCCTTGCTATGCTGATAAGATTAACCGTATCGGCATCCGTATCTGCGATTTGTATGACTTGGATACATTCAAACAAAAATTAGCATACAATGTAGAATTCAAAAACAAAATGCTTACAAAGGTTTATGATGCTGAACCGGTTAACTATGATGAAATCTTAGCGGATTACATCAAATATGCTGAAGCATTGAAACCATATGTAACAGACACTAACATCGCTGTTTTGAAAGCAGTTCAAGAAGATAAAAAGGTATTGTTCGAAGGTGCGCAAGCAACTATGCTTGACCTTGATCACGGTACATATCCATTCGTAACATCCTCTCATCCAATCGCTGGTGGTGCTTCCACAGGTGCTGGTATTGGTCCTAACTACTTGAAAAATATCTTCGGCGTAGTAAAAGCTTACGCAACACGCGTTGGTGCAGGTCCATTCCCTACAGAGCTTCTTGATGAAACTGGCGATAACCTTCGCAAACTTGGTCATGAGTTTGGTACTGTAACTGGTCGTCCTCGTCGTTGCGGTTGGTTAGATCTTATGGTTGTAAAATACGCGGCAGGTCTTAACAGTCTTGATTACCTTGCAATTACTCGTTTGGATATTCTTGATACATTCAAAGAATTGAAAATCTGCGTAGGTTATAAATTGAATGGTAAAGATGTAGAAGGCTTCCCAGCTAACTTGAAAGACCTTGAAGCATGCGAAGCAGTGTACGAAACATTGCCAGGTTGGGAAACAGATATTTCTGGTATCCGTAAATACGAAGATCTTCCTGAAAATGCTCGCAAATATGTAGAACGTATTGCAGAAGTAACAGGTGTACCTTTGGGTATCGTATCCGTTGGCCCTAACCGCAGTCAAACTATTGATTTAGTAAACGTATTTTAAGCTATACTAATTTGATATAATAGGATTGCTCTAGAGTAGACTAGAATTCATCATTATAAATTCTATGTTTTTCCTACTATACAATCGACTTATAGAATTATACAGATAAGGCCCCTCTATGAGGGGTCTTTTGTATTGAAAGTCATTAGAACACAAAATCGGTATAGTTTATATCTAATCCTTTAGATTGCTAATATAGTGCGGTATATCGAAGTATGCTATAAGGTTATCAGAAAATGCGTATATCGAAAATTCTATAGAAGAATATTTTACGCAACTTTTATATATGCAGAATTATGTATAACTAAATAAATCTATGAGATGAAAATTTATTTAAAATATTCACAATATACAAACTATGACGTGCTTAAATTAGTTTATAATGTGGTAAAAATTACTCATCTATATAAAAATGATATTCATAATAAATTATTAAGATACAAATATAAAGAAAAAAATAGATTTACATTAAGAAATAGTATATAATAGAGTCAATAAAGTAGATTGACATTTTTTGATACGGATTTGAGGAGTTAAAGATATGGTTGAAGTTTCTTACGAACGTTTAGCTACGATTTTTAAGGCATTAAGCGATGAAACAAGATTACACATCATCGATATGTTGTCTTGCAATGAATTATGTGCAGCTGATATTTTAGCTAGCTTCAATTTGTCCCAATCTACGTTGAGCTACCACATGAAAATCTTAATTGATGCAGGTGTAGTTAATTCTCAACGTAATGGCTTATGGACTCGTTATTCCATTAATGAAGCTACATTTGGCGATATTTTAGAAATCATCCCTCAACTATATAAATCTAAGGATGAGTGTATTTGCGCGCAAATTAAATACTGCCGTATTTCTGAGCACGAAAAAGAAGCGTAACAATGAGACGATGGATTATGCATGTTGATATGGATGCATTTTTCGCGTCCATCGAACAATTGGATCATCCAGAATATAAAGGCCACCCCGTAATTGTGGGTGGTCTTTCTTCACGTGGCGTCGTTGCTACCTGCTCCTATGAGGCTCGTAAATTTGGCGTTCACTCCGCCATGCCCATCTCTCGTGCTAAGAAACTCTGTCCCGATGGCATCTATGTGTATCCGCGTATGGATCGTTACAAAGAGGTATCCCATCAGATTTTTTCTATTATGAAAGAATTTACGCCTCACATTGAGCCTCTATCTATTGACGAAGCCTTCCTCGAGGTTAGCGGTATGTCTACCATGTATAGTGGACCAAAAGCACTGGGCAGAGCCATTAAAGACCGAGTGTTTGAGAAAACAGGTCTTATTATCTCTGCAGGGCTAGCACCGAATAAATTCCTTGCCAAATTGGCATCCGATTTAGATAAGCCCGACGGCCTTGTAGTCATACCTTATGGTCGTGAAAAAGAGATCTTAGCTCCATTACCGATTAAACGCATTTGGGGCGTAGGTCCTCGTACAGAAAAAATCTTGAAAACAGGAGGCTTTCACTTGATGCGTCATATTCAAGCGTTACCTGATGAAAGCAGTTTAATTCCCCTCGTGGGCAACCAGGCGCGCCGCATATGGGAACTAGCGAACGGGATTGACGATAGACCGGTGGAAACAGATCGCAAAATACAATCTATCGGAGCTGAGGAGACATACGAAGAAGATTTAACGGATGGTAGTGCTATTGAACTAGAGTTTAGATACTTTGCGAACCGCTTATCAAAACGATTGAGAAAACGTAATCTCTTAGGTCATACCGTATCCATTAAGGTTCGGTACGATGATTTCACCACCGTATCCCGGCAAAAGCGGTTAGACACGCCATCAGACCATGAGCATGTGTTCTTTGAAACGGCTTTGCTCTTATGGAATAAACTGATGCAAGATAAGACGAGCAAGAAACCTAAAGGAAAAGCAAAAGAGCTTGAATCCTTAGGTGCTACAACTAAGATACAGGATAAAGCCTGTACGTATTCTTCTGAGGAAACCCGATGGATGGATCCACCTGGACCTATCCGTTTATTGGGCCTTACTGTGAGTGGTCTCGATGAAGAGGTACCTATGCAAGATAGTCTTTTCGAATCACCTAAATATGAGACTGAAAATAAACTAGCTGGCATATTAGATTCATTAGAATCTAAATTTGGTGAAACAGCCGTTATGAGTGGCGCATTATGGCAGCGCTTTCACGGAGACAATGGAACGCGTAGAAAACGATCGGAGCTAAAGGCCGCAGTAGATGCACAATCTACTAATGAGGATGTGGAATCTACTAAAATGGATAAGGGCCGTGACCTATATAAGAATAGTGATGTAGGCGACATTAACGAAGACATATAACTCGATACATAGACTCATAAAGTTTATATTGAATACTTTCGCTAATATATTTATTCATGTTACAATATGGATATAGTGTTTAAAAATTACCGCAAGAGAGGTATAGATATGAGTTTATTTCGCGTAGCCATCCATTATGGCATCAACAGCAATGGCTTCTTGTCCTATGACACAGAAGCAAAAACAGTGTCCGTAGATTTACCTGAACAAGAGTGGGTTGATAAGGTTATCGCTTACTTGAACGACGAACATGCCATCGAGCATGCTACAGGTCTTGATACATATGAACGCTTGACTGTAAAACCATTAGAATCTTTGGATAACCTAAAATTAGCTTTAACACGCATGTGGGAAGCTATCGACGTACAAGTCGACTGGAGCCGTCCAGCATAAATTGAATGAAAACACCTTGTGATCTACAAGTTGATGATAGAAGCAAGGTGTTTTTTATTTTGATAGAGAGATTTAGTTCGCATTTAAATATATATAATGCCACAATTCTCATTTTGGTCCTTGTAAATGATATCGTGTATACAAGATTTATAAAGGTTTAGGGTTGTTCTGTTAAAAAAAATGTGATATTCTAATTATAGATTAATGGATAATAATTATCCGTTAATAATATTTATCTTAATTGAGATATATAATCTAAAAATTATGTAAAGTAAATTACTTTTATTTTGATCTCTAAGTAGGAGTTTGTAATATGAATAATGAAAAGAAACTAACAACCGCCTTTGGCGCTCCCGTACCAGATAATCGCAACTCTGCTACAGCAGGTAAACGTGGTCCTGTACTGATGCAAGATGTTTGGCTTATGGAGAAATTAGCTCATTTTGAGCGCGAAGTGATTCCTGAACGCCGAATGCATGCTAAAGGATCCGGTGCATTTGGTACTTTCACAGTAACTAACGATATTACAAAATATACGAAAGCAAAAATTTTCTCTGAAGTAGGCAAGCAAACGCCGTTATTCGTGCGTTTCTCCACCGTTGCTGGTGAGCGTGGTGCGGCCGATGCAGAACGCGACATTCGTGGCTTTGCCGTAAAATTTTATACGGAAGAAGGAAACTGGGACCTCGTAGGTAACAATACACCGGTATTCTTTATCCGCGATCCATTGCAATTCCCTGATTTGAACCGCGCTGTAAAACGGAATCCGAAAACAAATCTTCGCGATGCGACAGCAAACTGGGATTTCTGGACTAGCTTGCCAGAGGCGATCCACCAAGTAACAATCGTCATGAGTGACCGTGGTATTCCTAAATCCTACCGCACAATGCATGGTTTTGGCAGTCATACATACAGTCTTATCAACGAAAACGATGAGCGCGTATGGGTTAAATTCCATTGGATTTGCCAACAGCCGATTGAAAATCTTTCCGACGCTGAGGCGGCTAATGTGGTAGCTAGTGACCGTGAAAGTCACCAACGCGACCTCTTTGAGGCTATTGAAAAAGGTGATTTCCCTAAATGGAAATTATGCATCCAAGTGATGACGGAAGAACAAGCTAACAATATGCCATACAATCCATTCGACTTAACTAAAGTATGGTATCACGATGAGTTCCCATTGATTGAAGTTGGTGTGATGGAACTTAATCGCAACCCAGAAAATTATTTCCAAGATGTAGAACAAGCTGCATTTGCACCGACTACTATCGTTCCTGGTATCTCTTTCTCTCCTGATAGAATGCTTCAAGGTCGTTTGTTCTCCTATGCGGATGCGCAACGTTATCGTCTAGGAGCAAATTATTATCAAATCCCTGTTAACGCCGCTAAATGTCCTGTAAATATCTATCATCGCGATGGTCAAGGACGTATAGATGGAAACCATGGGTCTACAATTGGCTACGCACCAAATAGCTTTGGTGAATGGGCTGAACAACCGGAATTCAAAAATCCTCCTCTCGACGTATCTGGTCCAGCCTACCAATATGACTTCTATGAAGACGACTCTGACTTCTTTACACAACCAGGTAAATTGTTCCGCCTCATGAGCCCTGAACAACAACAAGCCTTGTTTGACAATACGGCAGCGGCTATGAATGGTGTACCTGATTTCATCAAAGAACGTCATGCAAAACATTGCTACCAATGTGATCCAGCTTATGGTGAAGGCATTGCTAAAGCATTGGGCATGAACATTGATTTCAGCGATGTGAAATAGCATTATAAATACTTTTTACATAACAGAGATACTCTCTCTGAATAACACTGACGATTAAAAGAACTTCCTTAAATTAAAACGAAGCCCCTCCTTGCTATGTAGCTCATAGTAAGGAGGGGCTTTTGTCGTGGCGGGTATATTTAACTATTACTAGTCAAATTTTTTATTTGTTAGGTCTTGATACATAAGCTTAGCGATTTCATACTGCGGATCGCCGGCTTGTAATTGGTGTGATGGTAGTTTAAATACAGCTTCAGCTCTTTCCTCTTTCTTGATATCGATACCCTTTACATCTTCGGACCGACTTATGGAAATGGTATGTGTTGTTGGATTTATGAAGTACGCATTTACATCAATGCTGAAAGCTTTGTTTTCGTCTTTTCTCATGATTACACGTAGTATCATAGCTGAAATAGCAGTGGTACCATCTTTTTCACCTAATAGCTGCTTAGATGTGTAGTCCACATAATCTGCATAGACATAAATATCGCCAGGTTTAGCCTTGTCATAATCTTGTGTATAGGCCTCTACTAAACGCAAATCTAGTTGTCTGCCGAATGGTCTAGAGAACATTTCGCTTTGTAATACGCGTGTTTCGCTTACCGGTGGATAGGACGGTATTGGTGTTAAACCTTTTAGCATATCTGTGCGTGTTTCGTCTTTTCTTTTAGCCTGACGTTCAGCAGTGACCTTGTCTAAGCGTTTACGCTCTTTTAATATGGCTTTTTCTTGTTCTTCTTTAGTTTTGTAAGTTTTTACAGATACAACACGGTTACCAGACATAGTCACCGTTGAATAGATGGGCTTATCTTTAGTAGGTTTTCCTTTAGAAGCATCAAGCGTAGATTGCACCATAGCAGGTGTTGCGCTTTCGATAGATTTTTTTAACTCTGGAATATTAGAATAATCCATATCAACCACTGCAGTGTCTGTGCTTTCACTTGGCTGTACAGGTGTAGCCCCGTACGCAGATGATATAGCCAATACAGCTAATAGTGAACTGGTAATAATTGATCGTTTACATACTTTCATTACATATACCTCTTTTCTATAAGAACTCTCTAATACTATCAACAGCTGTATTATAGCATAGTTCTTGTGTAGATCGATTTAAAAGATACAGATAGTATATAAATCTATAGAGGACTTTCGTATACCTATGTAGAATTACATTGTGTATTGTATTTATACAGAGAACAAATGTGGTTAGGAGGCAATTATGAAACGTAGTAGTTTGGCATGGTATGTAGCGGTGGCTTGCCTTGGTGGTAGCCTTTGCGTAGGTTCTGTAGTACAGGCGGATTCTCCGACGACAGTGAAGGTAAATCCTGTAGTTCCTACAGTGATGGTAGCGCAGGTTCAATCAACTCAACCGACTAATAGTATAGCGGCTACGAATACGGTAGCTAATACTGTAGCTGCTAATAGTGAGCCGGCAAAAGCTGCAGTAGTACTAGATGAACAAGCAGCACTCAAGCAAAAGCAGCAGTACCAAGCTGATACTGAGACGATGGGGCTGTTATGGATGCGCACTTCTGCGGAGTATAGAGCACTGGCATATCAGGGGTATAATGTGGCGATGAATCTTGTTAAAATGGCTGTTACTGATCCATCTCATCAAAGAAAACCTTTAGCTATCGTTCTTGATGCGGATGAAACAGTAGTAGACAATACAAAACTGATGGGTGAAAGCATCGCTAACGGCAATGGCCGCTTCGATGCTCCTTGGTGGCGCCAAGCGGTACATCAAGGGAAATCACAAGCCATGCCTGGCGCTGTTGAATTCCTAAATGAAGTACATAAACAAGGTGTTGAAATATTCTATGTTTCAAACCGCTATGCACCTGTTAACTATGATGCAACAGTACAAAACTTTAAGGAACTAGGATTCCCATCCGTCGATAAAGACCATGTACTACTATTCGAAAAAGACTCTGACAAACAACCTCGCTTTGATGCGATTGCTAAAAAATATTATGTCGTTCTATACATGGGTGATAACGCTGGTGATTTCCCAATCGGTACAAAAGGTAAGACACTAGCTGAAAGAAATGGCATCATCGATGCACACAAAGAAGACTTTGGCACTACCTTTGTAGTATTCCCAAACCCTGCTTACGGATCTTGGGTAAGTGCATTAGCTAAAGGCTACCAAAACCTCAGCCCAGAAGAACAAAAACAAGTAAATAACCAATACCTACAACAATAAGGACGCCTTGCGTATACTTTATTAAAAACGATATAATAAAGTATACATGCGTCTATAGCTCAACCGGAGAGAGCGTCAGTTTCCTAAACTGTAGGTTGGGGGTTCGATTCCCTCTAGGCGCACCAGTAGGATAGAGCTGCAGTTTCGCCTTAATACTCGTGAGAATCTATTAAGGTAGGGCCTTATGCCGAAATCAAAGGACACAATTTATTTGTGTCCTTTTCCTCTTTTGATTATTTTAAATTATCTTTTTATGAAGACAATAATAGAGTAATTAAGGTTATTTGATAAAAATATAATGAATTGATGAATAAAAATTAGAAAGTGTTGACATATAAGTAATACTGATATAATATGTAATTAGATTTTACCATAGCGAAAGGTTACAGAATCTACTAAAATAAGACTTTATGTCGAAATCACTACTTTTAAGTAGTTATTAACAATAGTATATGTAAATTGAGTTAGTAGTACATATTACTAATGTTTTTGTGTGAAATTTTGAGCACAGGTCTTATGATCTGTGCTCTTTTTGTTTATGTTTTGTTATAGCGAAAGCTTACAAAGGTGCATAACTTCGTTGTTGAGGTTTTAGTACTCTGTAATTTTTCGCTATGATAAAACGACATGACATTAATTTAGACAGCGGAGCATGTTTTAGTACTCTGTAATTTTTCGCTATGATAAAACTGACTTTGTACAAATGGACAAAATGCAGCAGTTTTAGTACTCTGTAATTTTTCGCTATGATAAAACTTTTGGAAGTTCGATATAGTGAGATTGATTGTTTTAGTACTCTGTAATTTTTCGCTATGATAAAACAATAATATTCAATTCTATATAGGTTGGGTTGTTTTAGTACTCTGTAATTTTTCGCTATGATAAGTCTTTTGTGAGGTCAAAATTCAAAAACGGCTTGTTTTAATACTTTGTAATTTTCGATTAAAAATACCATTAAGAGTGTTCACTTACACAAGGTTTTAGTATTTTATGATTGTTGCTTATGATAAATCTAGAGTAAAAAATAATGATTTTCTGATTGTTATAATTTTATGTGATGAATTGCAATAAGTAATGCGACAAAACTAAATCAATTTTCTAATCTCATGTTTAAACATGTCAAATGGTGTTTTAAACCCAAGGCATTTTCTCGGTCGATTATTAATCAGCACTAGTGCTTCTGTTAGTTTATCTAGTGTTACTTTAGCTAAATCGGTTTTCTTAGGAAAAAACTCTCGAAGTAAACCATTACTATTTTCATTAGAGCCACGTTGCCATGCTGCATAGGCGTCAGCAAAATACATCGGTATCCCAAACTCGGTTTCAACCTGTTCAAAGCACGCAAATTCTTTACCACGGTCCACGGTAAAGGTTTTAAGTAATTTACTTGTTAATGTGTTGTATAGGGAACTAATAGCTAAAAACATAGAATCCTTAGATCGGTCATCCATCTTTATTGCTATATAGAATCGAGTTTTACGTTCAACAAATGTAGCTAAACACCCTTTACTTTGACCTCTGGAAGACACCATTGTATCTAGTTCCCAATGACCAAAAGTCTCCCGGTTTTCAACTTCTTGAGGTCGGTCCTTAATGGTCTTTTTCACATTGAAGCGTCCACGCTTTTCTTGAGTACCAGGTTTTTTGCCTTTCCGGCGAAGTACTTTCTCTGTTACAGCAAGAAAACCACGATGGATCCAAGAATATATTGTTTTAAAGCTTAGAACCCCAACTAATTCAGAACCAACTATTTCTTCTGGAGACCAAGTTTGTTGTAACCTGGATTCAATTAAAGCCGCTAATTGAGGGGTTAACTTTGTTGGTCTACCTTTATTAGCAGACTTACTAATTGCTAACTGTTGAGCTTTAATCGCAGAATATTCACCTTTAACGCGATTTAATTCTCTTGCTACAGTAGAATGGTGGACACCGATTAAGCTAGCAATTCTACGAACAGAGTATCCTTCTTTTCGTAAAACTTCTATTTGACTTCGTTTTTCTATGGTAAGATGTATGTAGCTCATATTAGAGACCTCCGTGTCATGTATTTGTGGTTATTTACATTTTACACGAGATCTCCAATATGAGTCTTTTTACTTGTCGCAATATATTTTACAATTCATCATGTATTAATAAAATTAATGATTATTAGGAGAGGGTATATATGGGATATATACTGGGATTAGATATCGGGGTTGCTTCTGTTGGTTATGCAATTATTGATGAAAACTATAATGTTCTAATTAGTGGGGTAAGATTATTTCGAGAAGGAATGGCAGAAGAGAATGTAGCACGTAGAGGGTTCAGAAGTAGTCGTAGAGGTGTGAGGCGGAGTCATCATAGATTAGAGCGATTAAAAGAACTCTTGTCAAATGTACTAGGGGTAAGTGGAAATAAGTCTTATACAAATCTTTATGAAATTAGAGTTAGAGGACTTAGTAATAAGCTTTTGCCTGATGAATTGGTAGCTGTTATCATTCAATTGGCAAAACATAGAGGTATCTTTTATCTGAGTCCAGAGGATCTTGCTACTGAGGACGGAAGTAATCGAAGTTCAGCAGATATTATCCGAAATAATGAGAATAAACTTATGGATGGAATTTATCCTTGTCATGTTCAGTTAGAGAAGTTGAACACTACGGGAACAGTACGAGGTATTGAAAATAAGTTTACTCATGAATCGTATCGTAGTGAATTAATTAAGCTTCTTGAGGTCCAATCATCATTTTATCCAAAATTAAAAGGGATAACAGATGAGGTTTTATGTATATATGACTCTAAACGTGAGTACTATGAGGGGCCCGGTAGTTATAAAAGTCCTACACCTTATGGAAGTTACCAATTAGATGAAAATGGTAATGTCATTAAGATTAATTTGATTGATAAAATGCGTGGTACGTGTACATATTTTCCTAATGAATTAAGAGCACCTAAATGGAGCTATAGTGCATGCTTATTTAATTTGTTAAATGATTTAAATAATTTAACGCTTCAAGGTATAAAGATAACTGAAGCTCAGAAACAAGAGTTGATTAATGAGTATGTAAATAAAGGTAAATCAGTAACGATTCCTGCTATTGCAAAAGTATGTGGTGTTAAAAAGGAAGATATTTTTGGCTTTAGAATAGATAAATCGGAAAAACCAGTTTTTACAAAATTTGAAGGTTACAACGAGTTATTAAAAATTGCAAAATCTGTAAACGAAGAAGCTACAATTGAAGGTAATAAACAATTAGTAGATGATACATCTGAAATTCTAACTAAAGAAAAAAGTATAGAAGTTCGTGAAAGAAAATTAGTAGATGATTTAAAATTATCTACTAGTTTAGCTAAAGAAATTGCAAAATCGGGAGGTTTTACTACATATCATTCTTTATCATTTAAGGCTATTAATTTAATCTTAGATGATTTATTGAGAACTAGTAAGAACCAAATAGAACTATATACTGAAGCAGGTATAAAGCCATATAATCATAACTTTTCACAGAACAATCAGTTATGTGCTAATTTATCTGATTGGATTGTATCACCTGTTGTTAAACGCTCTATTAATGAGACTATTAAGGTATTTAATGCACTGCGTAAATATCTTAAAAAACAAAATGGAGATGACGCTGAATTTAGTGATGTAGTAGTTGAATTAGCACGAGAAAAAAATAGTCAGGAAAAGAAAGATCTGATTAAGAAAATTCAGAAGGCTAATGAGGAAAAACGCTATAAAATCATGGAACTTGTTGAAAACAGGAAGCTTACGCGTGCAGAGCTTGAACGTATTAGTTTATTGTTAGAACAGGATTTTAAATGCGCATATTCTTTAAAGCCTATAGAGTTATCTGATGTATTTAAAGCAGGCCTTTTAGAAGTTGATCATATTATTCCTTTATCTATATCTCTAAGTGATGCTCAGTCTAATAAAGTTCTTGTATATCAGAAAGAAAATCAAGCGAAAGGCCAACGGTCACCATTCCAATATTTCAGTAGTGGTAAAGCAGAAATAGCTTTTGAAATATTTAAAGAATATGTTATTAGAAACTCGAATTTTAGTAATGCTAAGAAGAGAAACTTATTGTATCTTGGAAATCCAGTTGAAGATATGAAAGGCTTTATTGATCGCAATTTGGTCGATACACGTTATGCATCACGTGAAACCTATAATTTATTAAAATCCTTTTTTGATTACCATAATATAAATACTAATGTTAAAGTTATAAATGGTTCTGCTACAAGTTACTTTAGAAAAAAAGCGTACCTATCAAAAAATAGAGAAGAAACATATGCTCATCATGCACAAGATGCTATGATTATTGCTGGTTTTGCTAATACGAAACTGATAAAATTTTTCTCGAAAATAGGTGCCTTCTCGGAAAGTTTGAATAATAAGGAATCTATTGTAGAGGTAGATGGTAATATTATAAATTCTGAAACAGGCGAAGTACTAGAACAAGAATTATTTGATAAATCAGAGAATGTATCTAACTATATTCAGTTCTTAAAACATATTGAACGTATAGAACCGTTATATTCTCATAAGGTAGATCGTAAACCTAATAGAGCTTTATATGATCAACAGATAAAAGCAACTCGAAGCTTTGTTGAAGATAATAAAGAAGTGACCTATATTATCACTAAATATAGTGATATTTATAATACAGGTGCTGGTAATGTTGGAAGCAAACTAAAAAAAATGATTTTAGAGTCTCCTGATAAATTGTTGATGTATCACCATGATCCTAAAACTTTTGAGATTTTTCAAAAGATTGTAGAACAATATGGAGACGAATCTAATCCCTTTGCAGCTTATAAAGAAGATCATGGGCCAATTCGTAAATATTCAAAAAGAGGAAATGGTCCAATTATTGAATCAGTTAAATTCCGCGATAAACAATTAGGTGCTCATCGTGTTAATACAAAACAGCAAGGACATAATAAATCTGTATTCTTGAAGATAAAAAGTTTACGTACAGATATTTATCAAGAAGGGAATAACTATTTAGTACTAAATGTACCATATGATATGGTCCAATTTATAAATGGAAAGTATTTAATTAATCAAGATCAGTATTATAAGGCTAAAAAAAATCAGAGTATATCAGAGAAAGCTAAGTTTATTATGTCTCTTTATAGAGGAGATTTTATATCTTACGAATATAAAGGAGAAGTTTTAAGTTGTATATTTAAATGTATGAATAGTGAGAAGGAACATAAAATAGAAATTTCGTATATAGATCGACCTACAAATAAACAAGAACGGCTATCTGTGAAAACCTCTTTAAAGAATTTAACTAAATTCAATGTTGATGTATTAGGTAATAAATATAAAGTTATGGGTGAAAAGCTAGAATTTGATGTTACGATTTAATGTTGCAGGGAGAGCACATTATGGGTTGGCGGACAATTATTATATAAGATGAGTCGGTATCAAATGATTGGTTAATCGTAGTCTATTTGAAAGAAATTATAAAGAGATAAGTGATTTATTTTTTAGTAAATAATTTTGATTAAAAAATATCATATAAAGAAGGTATACGGCTTATAAAAGCCGTATGCCTTCTTTTTTGTACGCCGAATAGGCATGACTAAACCCCCAGTTAAACTGGGGGTTGGTAAAAATTCTTAGAGAAAAGGAAAGAACCTCCTAATGATAGAATGAAGTTGGTCTGGCAACCACAACATTTCAACATAGGAGGTTCAATGTCAATGAATGACGTAAAAAGCTTATCACATAGTAAATGGAGATGTAAATATCATATTGTTTTTGCTCCAAAGTATAGAAGACAAATAATTTATGGTCGGATAAAAGTTGATGTAGGTAAAATCTTACGAGATTTATGTAAGAGGAAAAATGTAGAGATTATAGAAGCGGAATGCTGTCCGGATCATATTCATATGCTAGTAACGATACCACCACATTTAAGCGTATCGAGTTTTATGGGATATTTAAAAAGCAAAAGTAGCCTCATGATATTCGATAAACACGAAAATTTAAAATATAAGTATGGAAATAGACATTTCTGGTGTAGAGGATATTATGTGGATACGGTAGGACGATATGAAGGAGCGATAAAAGAGTATATTCGCAATCAACTACAAGAGGATATAGCGCAAGATACATTAAACTTTAAAGAATACACCGACCCGTTTACGGGTGAGCCAGTAAAATAGGCAAAACAAAAGCCCCCGAGTAGGGGGCAGCCAGTGGTAATAGAGTGGTTGTCAGATCATTCAATGCCCTCTTTAGAGGGCCACCACTAGAGAAAGACCCTTATAGGGTCAGAGCAAACCACCCGTTCTACGGGTGGTTATGATTGCATTTTCTTGCATTTCTTATGAGCTAGAATTATAATATTAGAGTAATATTCATATTTTATTCACATTTTGACAATGAATAGTGTATAGAGGGATACAATAAGATTCAGGTTTCATTAGATAGCTTTGAATCTTTTTTTAGATTTATTGTTTGTGTTGTCTTAAAAGGGGAAACCAAATGAAAAAAGAATTACTGTTAACGGCTATGATTACCGCAAGTATTACTACTACAGCCTTTGCAGCATCTAATTTAGATATTAGTGCTACAACTGCTGCGCCACTAAGCATGCAAAATTCTATTGCCTATGGTGGGGATAATAAAGTTGAGCAGGGTATGTTCTCCCCTGTAAAAAATATATTGCTTGGTGGCGACAAGAATACCGTTCGACCTTCCGCTAATGATACTATCACCTCTGGTACTAATAATACTGTATCTGGCCCAGGGAGTATCGTAGCAGGTTGGTATAATACAAACTCTGCTACTCACAGCTTGGTAGTAGGTACTAGCAATACTGTTGGTGGTACTAATAATATCGTAGGCGGCTTTGGCCATGCCAATAATGACAATGCAATTAATTCTTTATTAGTTGGTTCATATAATAGTATTGACGGACATGACTCTGTGGCTTTAGGTAAGAATAATACCATTAAAGGTAATAATGCTTTGGTAGGTGGTACTGGTGCTAAGGTGCAAGGCAATAATGCTATCGCCTTTGGTGATACTGCGAAAGCAACAAGCGATGATGCGTATGCCATTGGTCGTAAAGCAGAAGCAACTGCTCTAAATACAGTTGCTATTGGTAATAATGCAAAGGCCAATAACATTATGGGCACAGCGATTGGCTATAATGCAAAAGCAAAAAATGATTACGCTACAGCAGTAGGTTATAGCTCCACAGGTTCTGGTAATCAGTCCTCTGCATTTGGTTTCAATTCGGAAGCAACTGCTATGAATACAACTGCAGTGGGATCTTATGCAAATGCTAGCGGTGCGTATTCTACCGCATTGGGCTTTAAAACTGCAGCTTCTAATGAGGACTCTGTAGCATTAGGCAACTATTCTACTAGTGCTGGTAAAAGTGCCTTTGCTGCTGGTACATTAGCTAACGCAGCAGAAAAGGACTCTTTAGCAATCGGTCATAGCGCAACTACAACAAAGGAAAATGGCATCGCTATCGGTACGAATGCGACTGTAGATGGCGTTGATTCTATTGCTATCGGTAAAGCAGCTAATATTGCTAAGGCAGGTAGTATTGTAATTGGTAGAAATACGACGGCTGATGAATTAGCCGTATCCATCGGTACTGACTCTGTAGCAACTGGCTGGGGTGGTACTGCAGTAGGTACTATTTCCAAAGCAACTGGTGCTCAATCCACTGCTATCGGTGATAATGCGCAAGCATCTGATACATATTCTACAGCACTTGGTGTGTCTTCCGTAGCGTCCGGCAGAGCCGCTAATGCGATTGGCCTCTCTAAAGCGACAGGCTTTGCATCCAATGCTATTGGTTTTGTCGCAGAGGCTTCTGGCAAGAATGCTACAGCAATAGGCAATGCAGCTAAAGCTCTTAATGAAAATTCCATCGCTATTGGTACAAATGCGAAGGCTGCTACAGATAATAGTATCGCGTTAGGTGCTAAGTCTGTTACTGATACAGCTGTATCTACTAGTTCCGGTATAATCGGCGGCAGAACATATAGTTTTGCTGGAGGAAATGCGGTTGGTACATTGAGTATTGGTGATAGTGGTGCAGAACGTACCATTACAAATGTAGCAGCAGGCCGTGTATCTGCAACCTCTACTGATGCAGTCAATGGGTCCCAATTACATGCCATTAAAGACGTGGTAGATAATCATGAAAACCGTATCACTACCATAGAAGGCGATATTAATACATTAAATAATCGTATTGTTAATGGTGGCGCTAATAGCTTAAATGAAGCTAAATCCTACACTGATCAACAAGTATCTAGCGTAGCAGCGGCTTCTGCAGCACTCGCTGGCTTGCATCCATTAGATTTCGATAAACATGATAAATGGTCCTACTCCGTTGGCTTTGGTAACTATAAAAATGCTAATGCAGCGGCGTTAGGTGCGTTCTATCGCCCTAATAAAAACACAATGTTTAATGCGGCTACTACCGTTGGTAACGGCCGTAATTCTATTAGCTTAGGTGCTAATTTCAAATTTGGTAAAAGCTCTGAAGAGGTAACTACTGAAGACGCTGCACAACTTAAGAAAGATATGAAAGACTTAGCTGAAAAGTATAATGAACTAGCACAAAAATATAGTGAATTAGCAGCTAAATTAGAATCTAAATAATATAATCAAAACTCCTACAAGGTTTCTCTTGTAGGAGTTTTGATTATATTATGCTTTTATTATAAGTATTCCTTAATAATGATATAATTAAGATATATATTCAGTTACATATTCGGTTACATATTAGTTACATAGTCAGCTAAACATTATATGTAAGCAACAGTATATGGGGGAGAGTGTATATGAGCTTTTACAATTGGATTCAAGAAAAACTATTTGATAATTTCGAAGAATGGCGCTTGAAGAGCCCTGGTTCTAATGGAAACGGTTTTAATATAGTCGGAATAGATAATACCTTAAAGGCTATGCATGATGGATTTTATATGTACATGGAGTTATACCCACCTCATGCCATCGATGGATGTACAGCCATGAAAGCACGTGTAGGTAAAACGCAGGATGCAGTAGATTTATTCTTAGATATAGATGGCAAGACCTATCGTATGGCTGATGTAAGTTATCCTGACGCAGTGAAGATGATGCGGGCTTTTATGAAAAAACGCAGAGTACCTGATTGTAGTTCATGTGTAGAAGCAGTGTATCTAGATATTGATCAGATGCGATCTACATTTACAGAATTAGCAACGTTGTTGCTAGGCGATGCAAAACAAGCTAAATCGTTTATGACCAAGGTAAAGTTGAGCTCCCTGGAAGAATTGGAAGATAGCTGGTGGAACTTCTATGAGGAACTACTCTCTAAAGGATATGCCGTAGAGTTAGACTGTAAATGTGAACTAGAGGATTTTATTTATCATGTACAGAAGTTAATACGTAATAAGTCTTTAGATACTAGAGAAAATCTAACTATTGATACAGCAGCATTAGATGAAGATCAAGTTATTATGGACTGGTGTGCTAGTCTTAATTCTACGTGGGAAAACTATACGTTAGCAGGCATGGACACAGGAACCGATAGCTTTGTACTTATGGTGCTTTCAAATGAGGAATTTAAAACAGCCAAAGAACTAGCGAAAGAATTATTACATAGAATCGATGTAGCTGAGCGATTATGATGATGTTAGGCTATAGACTAGTTATATATTTGCTTGTATGTGAGATAAATAGGAGAGAGTCATATGAGTATTGTACGTCTACCAGAATATGAAGCAGAGTTTGAATCGGAAGAGTTTGAAATTTATGCATTACCACGCAGTGATGCGAATGGGGCTAGTCCTTATTTAGAGAAGTACCATAGACCACTGGTGGACACCGATGCTATCCTAGATACTCGAACTGGTATGCTTGACCGTAGCGAAGGCATTTTGACGTGGATTATTGAGGGCCTTGACGATAGATGGGGTTATTCTTTTGAGCCCCATGGCGTTTACAAATTGTTGGTTAAGAAAGCAAAGCCTTTAGAGGACTTGGGCTATATGCGTCCTTCTTGGAATAATCGCTATTATGTGCTTGAGGTGTTAGAGGAACATGCTAAACATAGTGAGTTAGAGGCCTTGTCGGCTTATTTGAAAACCCCTAAATACCTTCATACTGATAGGGGTGATTTCCTGTTAAATCGAGAGTATCAATATTACACAGCCAGAATTGATGATTATGCATTCACCCTTGATGTGGATGAGGGTTCTGATGAAAGCTGTACCGTAGCATTGGCTACTTTCAATACAATCGATAATTTCAAAGCATTTGAACAACGAATTAGTACCTATATTAGTGAGACCTTGTTAGAACTCGCTAATTATTGGCTCGACAATGACGACCAAGATCCGATTACGTCAGACGTATTTGCTAAGCGTATTACGATGGGAGAATTGGCGTTTCGCAATGATGGCACCATAGAGGTCTATTATGACGATGACGATATCTTCTGGGGGCACTGCATCATAGCTCATATTGATGCAGATGGAAATCCTACTGATGCGGATATTGCAGGATAATCAATTAATGGAGCATCCTAATGAGAAAATCGGAATTAATGACATTATGGAATGTTGAAAGCTGGTCTGAAGAACCGTATGGCGTTTACTTTGTATCTCGCAGATTGGGCACTAATTGTTTAGAGAAGGTAGGACAAGCCTTTCAAAAACTTAATATTAGTTGCACCAGTTATACTGAGGTTGAGGTGCTTTCACTACCAATGTGGAAACAATTATCTGTTGAATTAGATGAATTAGATCAACTAGCACAGGAACTCATACAACAGGAAATACCGCAAGAAGAGTCTGTTGTACTGATGCTAACGGATATAATGTTAGATAAATCAGGTTGTTACGATGCATTTGCACTAGGCTATGATGTGGGAGAATCCCCAGCAGGACATCTATATGTTTTGGTTTCTTTTGATGAAAACTTTACGGTTCAACAAGATGTGATTTATGAAACCTTATAGAGTTGTATTAAAGTGGTGATACTGGTGTTGTATTCTACCTAAAAATATAAGTGATATGCAGGAGAGAGACCATGGAAGATATGTATACATTAGTTAAAGATTTCTTTAGTCATGATATGGATTTAGTTGATTTATTTGATTCTGAAGCTATTATCTGGATTGATTGGCGCGAGGATGACGAAGATGTGGTGAACTATTTCAATGATATGATGGATGAACCTATCGACATTCAAACCGTTAGTAATGGCAAGTCCTATGGTGACGATATTGTGTTACAAAAGGGCGATAAAGAACTCTTAATTCCTTACGGTGATGAGAAAGAGCGGGATGTAACGATCAAATACTTCAACGAATTTGTTAAACCTGATTATGAGGTACGCTGGTTTACTGAAAGCCTTGGAAACGATACGCTTGGGTTTACCGTGCTTTCAGGGGCAGAATGGGCTAAATTAAACGATGAATTTGGGGCAGATACAGTTCGTTACTATTTTGAACCTATCAATCTTGAAAGTAACATGTTTAATCTTGATATGGACGAAGTATTTGCACTACTGGCATTACGAGAGTCCTAGAGGAGATTCATATGGCAATTGACGGTGTGAAAATCATAGATAGTGATGACGGTCATGATATTTATAATGCCATTGTTGAGCGGTACAAGGATGGCGTCAGTGTTGATACCATAATTTCTGAAATCTTAAGTGAAGAACAAAATTTTTGCATTGATGAGTTTTACACAGAGATTTATTGGACTGCTGTGGCTTATTCGTTGTGGAAGATAGGGCATCTAACAGATGACATTAAACAGAAAGCCTTAGATATAATCGCTCAGGGTCCTCATGAGTTTTGGCTAGAAATCGATGATAAGGCCCTTAAACAGCGTCAAAAGGTATTAGATAAGTTAGCCCTGCAGCTACAGAGCGAAAATCCGAAGCCTGTTAAGGTTCGTAAATCTAAAACGAAGAGAGAACCTCATTTTAAGATGGGGGACGTATTAGCTGTTAAGTTTGAAAACAAGTATGGTGCTATATTCGTCTCTGACGTGGATCAATCGCCGCGGAAAATCGAATATCATTTAGCCTGTACGCGGCTTTTACAAGAAGAAAAACCAACGATGGAGCAATTTTTAAATAGCAAAATCGCATGCCGGAAAGATAATACAAATTTTGGTATCGATACAGATTGTTGGTTTAATCATAAGGACTTAGGCTTGTTACTGGATAATTTGGAAATTATCGGGACAGTTGAACTATATCCGTGTAAATTATGGACACTAGCACCAAGAAGAACGCTTGAGGATATCTATGAGGAGATTACAGACGAGCCAAGAATAGGTAGACTTCGCCTTATAGATACCTATGAATTGGTGAAAGCGGTTATTGAGAAATAATCATTGGCCGAAGGCGTTTCTACATGGGCGTATATATAAAGGTATAACTATAATGGATACTATGACGAAACAATATATAGAAACGGTAAAAGTCAGTGATATACCGTGGCATCGGTTAACCACAACCTATGGCCGTGCTACAGACTTTCCTACAGAACTTGATGTGTTGTGGAACATGGAAAGCATGGAAACTGTTGATGCGGCTGGTGAGGCGTTAGCACAGAATATTGAGCATCAATCGACGTTGTGGCATGCTACACCATTTGCCATGATTTTCTTGCTCCGTATTTTTAAGGAAGCTCAGGAAGAGAGCGCTCATAATGAGGTGGCTCAGTATTTAGCAGAACAATTGGTTGAGTTGTTTGTTGTGATTGCTGAGTGCATTCGAGATGGTCTTATGCTAGAGCATGCAGATCCATTGCCGAACTTTGAAGATATGCTCAACGAAGAATACCTTTGGTCGGAAGAATATGATGAAGACGAAGATGTTCTTAGATATGAGGAAGAGGACGTATTCCCTGATGATTTATTCTTTAGCTTTTATTATTACTCCTTGCAAGTACTTTTGTTAGCTATTCCGCTATTAGATACATCTGATGAAGGAGAGGCTAAATTGCTAGGAATAATTTCTGCTAATAGGAGCGTGTAAGATGGGTTATTTAGATATATTGCGAAATGATGCCAAGTTAGCTGAAAATTTTGATACACTATTTGATTTTCGCTTGCTAGATGCGTTGGAGGAACGAGATACGGCTGAAGGTCGCTGCACGTTCTCTGTGCCCGGTATGGCATTTGCTGTAGATGGCGCTGGCGGTGAATATCATCTATTGGAGGACGGATCCATAGGGTATTGGAGTAGCGAGGGTGCCGCTGGCCGTTTAGCTGAAAGTATAGACGATTTATTTCACTTAATCGTTTTTAGTATTTGTTGGCATGATTACTGTGACTCAAGTAAGTATTCTGATGCGGCAGTACTTGAAGAATATGGTCAGAATAAGCAGTCTCAGATTATCTCTTATTCGCCAATGGAACTATGGGAACCCATTGTGAAAGCTTTACATATGCCAATAGACATGAAACTTTCACTTGTATTACAGAAATTCTATGATGCGGCGCATCGTGAACCTGTATATACCTGCTATTTCCATGAAGATGATGGAAGTATTACAGAATCGGAAAATTTATTTTTCTAATGGTTAGAAGAGTTTATGAAAGGATTTAATTATGGGACTAATTGCCAATTATAGCTGTTTAAGCGATGTAAATTTAAAAGAGCTTAAAGCCATGGGCTCAGAAGAAGAGGAAATTCTTGAGAGCGTTGAAGAGTGGAATGACGATGATGAATTATTGCTTGATATCGACAAGATGTGGGATGTACTTCACTTTGTGCTAACTGGTGTGGGCACTGACCATAAAGACGATAAAAATCCTCTTAGCCAAGCGGTACTAGGCGTAATGGCTGTTGAGGATATATCAGACTATGTAGCATATACAGAACACAATCATTTAGCCAATATCGTGGCAGCTCTAGATCAATTTGATATTGAAAGTGCACTGGAATCTTTTGATATGACTGCTTGCAAAGAAGCAGAACTATACCCAAATATTTGGGACTACGACGAAGAAGAGGAGGAAATCAAAGATGAGATTCTCCACGATTTCGAGCAGATGAAGGTGTTCTATAAACAAGTGCTAGACACTAATGGGCATGTACTTGTATCGATTTGCTAAGTTCATTAAAATTTGTTGGTTATGGATCTAGTTATAGCTTAACTGATTATGCGACTAGCGAAGAAGAGGAATTGTAACATGGCAGTGTTAACGGAAAAGCAAATTAAATATGGCTTTGACTACTATCATAAGGATGACGCACGGCCTAAATCTGTGGTAGAGGTCTCTGAATATGATGGTGAAGACAAGCTGATAATCAACTGCACACAGTTAGATGAGTCTTATTCTGCTAAAGATAAGAAGCGAATTTGGATGGAGTGGTGTGATTTTTTAGTTGAACATCCAGATAATTTTACAGAGCTCATGTTTTGTACAAGAATGCCACAGGAGTTATTTGATGCGGTGTGTGCCCAACAGAGACTCAAAAAATTACATATAAAATGGGGCGTTTATCCAGATATTTCAAAATTAGAGAACTTACAAGAACTAGAATACCTACATATTGGGTCCGGAAGAAGTGTATCGAGCTTAGATCCTATTTCCAGATTAGTAAATTTAGTAGCGCTGTCGATTGAAAACTTTCAACAAATTGATGATTATACGCCATTAGCTAATCTAAAACATCTTGAAAGTCTCGCCTTAGAAGGTGATTTTGCATCGCCCAAAATTCTTAAGGTTCAATCATTAGGATTTTTACGCCATATGAAACAGTTGCGTTTTTTTAGCTTTTTAACGGCAAAGGTGATAGATAAAGACTACTCTCCCATTTTAGAACTCAATAATCTAGAACATCTTACGTTAAAATCTTGTAAAGAGGTTAAGCAGTTGTATCCTCAATTCGTTAAACTACCAAAATTAAAATATGGCACAGTTTTAGAACGACCAGAATTATATGAGAAATAAGGCTTGAGATATAAGTCATGAGCTATAACTTATAATACATAAAAGGGAGTAATCATAATGGACAAAGCGCGTAAAAAGGAATTATTGAAAGGCTATAAAGCTAAAGAAAAACAGAATTTTAAAGATAGTTTACCTATGGACGAAGAATTATTTTGGAATCTCTTTGATTATGTAGACGAGAAATTAGAAACAAATGACGGTTGCGATCATAGTCTGACTTTCACAAGAGAGTTTTTAGAAAAACAAAAGGTAGATGTTGAAAGCGTACTAGACTGGATTATCAACGAAGGTGGCGGTTGTGATTGCGAGGTTCTCTACAATGTAGAGGAACGTTTTGAAGAGTACTGTTAATAGTATTTTTTATAGTTAATTCTATGTATTTGCAGGTGTTACCATAAAGGTATATAGTAAAGGCATGTGATGTAATTATTCACATGCCTATTTTCTTTATAAGGAGGACGCTATGCAACACGTTCAAACCCGCAGTACTACGTCCGCGTTAGTACTCACAGCCGTATTGATTGCCCTCGCAACACTGTTTACCATGTACACAAAAATTCCAGTACCTGGCATTCGCGGCTATTTCAATGTTGGAGATGTCGTTATTATGACGTCAGCTCTATTATTAGGTCGAAAATATGGCGCCTATATTGGTGCTATCGGCCCAGCGTTAGCTGATTTATTCCTCGGCTACGCAGTCTTTGTACCAATCACCTTCGTGGTGAAAGGCATTGAAGGCTATCTTGTCGGTACTGTCTATAACAATAAGACAACTACCTCTGCCTTGGTGGCAACCATTGTAGGTGGCATTACCATCGTAGCAGGCTACTTTATCGCCGAATACTTTGTATTCGATCCAGGCGTAGCCATTGCTAGTATTGTGACCAATACCATTCAAGCCGTTATGAGCGTTATTATTAGCATGATTTTATATGCTATCTTGCGTAAACGATTAGGATAGGATTAGTGATTCACAATTCATATACAAATTATGATATAATTTGTATATGAGGAGGTGCTTTTATGGGGCTATTACGTGAAAGTATCCGACCATCGTCGGATTTAAGAAATAAATATAATGAAATCTCTACAGTTTTGAAAACAGGGGACGAAGCTTGTATTATGACGGTAAATGGTCGTGGTGATACGGTATGTATGGGATATGAAACCTATAATAAATTGAAAGCACAGATCGAATTATTAGAGGCTATTGCATTGGCTGAGGAAGACGAACGAAAAGGTAGAATGGGTCCTATTGAGGATACTTTTATCAGCATAGAAGCGTTGTTAGCTGAGGCCGAATAGTTATGGAAGACACTGCTTATCGTATCATTATTATGGCACAGGCCGATCAGGCATTGCATCATATTGTTCTGCATGTAAAGCAATCTTTTTCCAATGAAATTGCCAAGGCTGTTTATCAAGAGATTAAGGATAGAATCCTTTTATTAGCGGATGATCCTTATATGGGCACGATTCCAAGACATACTGTTTTACGTAATAAAAACTATCGTATGTTGATCATTAATAAAAATATTATTTTGTATCGTGTCTTTGATGATGAAAAAGAAGCGCGTATATATAATATATTTAGTCAACGACAAGATTATTTACAACTTCTGCAAGGATTGTAGATGTTTAGTTGATTTGGTATGATTGGTGTTAAAGAATAGCTTGTTATTTATATTCTATTTCATTTTATAATATCCTATAAGGACGATGTAAATTGACAGCCTCTAGAATTCAGACTATACTATAAGTACAAAAGAGCCAGTTAACGTGTTCTAGGCGTTAGGCTCATCAAAGAATTACGAATTTGATAAACCTAACGTGTCTAAGTATTGCAGTACTTAGTCTTAAACGTTAGGTTTATCTTATTTTGTAACTATTTACTAGTTACTTTTTAAGAATTAACACTACGAGGGTAGCGAATAAAATCATTAATGATAATGCTTCGTATACAGTCATAATGTCACCTCCCTCGAAAAGACGGAGATGAACCTAACTCACGTTAATGGCTCTTTCGTTATTAGTATATAGCGGATTTTGAATATTGAAAAATACGAATTAATTTCGTACAACTTTTACACGAATAAAAGGGAGACTTTATCAAGAGTCTCCCTTTGTTAGTTATAAATAGACTAATATTTAGTAATAGATTTTTGTTGCGGTCGTTTCTTAATTACAGTATGTTTCGTTCTTCAAAGACCGCTTTTACCGTAAATAGTGCGTTCAGCACGCGTGGAAATCCCGCATAGGGGATGCAGTGGGTGCAGACCTCTACGATTTGCTCGGGTGCAATACCGACATTGAGTGCCGCATTGGTGTGTACTTTCAGTTGAGCCTCGCAACCGCCCAGCGTTAGCAGGGACGCGAGCGTAATTAGTTCCCGTTCCTTGAAATCCAGGTTGGGGCGCGTGTAGATGTCGCCAAATAGTTCGACCAATAAATCGGCTATGGCCGGTGAAATCTCTTGAATTGTTTTATACACCTCCTCGCCGTGCAGCCCGTCAATTTGTTTCAATGTGTTCATACCGATGTTAAAACGTGTTTCTTTCATAATTATTACCTCCGTCTAGACGTATGATATATGCTCGAGTATACTTGAGGTCAAGGTGGTGAAAGTATGAAAATCGGTGAATTTTCAAAATTGGTGGGACTGTCTATTTCTACATTGCGATATTATGAGGATCAAGGGTTCCTTCACATCGAGCGGCAGAACGGCATTCGCAATTACCATGCGGAGGATGTGGGTTTTGTGCAGTTTATTAAACGCTTGAAAGATATGGGAATGCCGCTTGCGAACATCAAGCGATATGCGGACTTGCGGTATGCCGGATCTCATACGGTCCATGAAAGAATGACATTACTAGAAGACCATTATCGGTTTATTGAGGCCGAAATTAAACGATTGGAAGGCTATAAGAATAATCTAGAAGATAAGTTAGAGTTGTATGAAACTTTTATAAAGAGAAATGAGATTGATTAGGTTTTTTATTGTAGATATTATATAGCCTTTGTATCAATATGAAGCCAATGGTCATCATATCAATATAGAGCTCGACTTCTAAGGTATGGTATAATACTTTCATTATGTAGTGAGAAAAGGAAATCTAAATGGCAAATTTACCTAACTGCCCTAAGTGCGGCGATGAGTACACATACGAAGATGGTCATATGTTTATCTGCCCTATGTGCGGCAATGAATGGACAGCGGCTGACGCGCAAGCTGCAGCTGAAGCAGGTATCATTCGCGATGCTAACGGCAACGAGCTAGCTGATGGCGATACAGTTGTTGTTGTAAAAGACCTCAAAGTAAAAGGTGCGGGCATCTTGAAACAAGGTACGCGCGTTAAAAACATTCGCCTCATTTCTGATGCGAGCGATGGCCACGATATCGATTGCAAAATCGATGGTTTCGGTGCGATGGCATTGAAATCAGAAATGGTTAAGAAAATCTAATTATGAATCAATCCCTACTGATTATGCATCAGTAGGGATTTTTTCGTGGTATAATCAACGTATATTGCGTGTATTGTGAAAGTATTTAGGCGAGAGGAAACTATGTTAAAACGTGTTGTGTTACTAGCCGTATTGGCGTCTACGATGGGAATTGTTAGTTCTTTGGCGGCTGATTTAAAGCCTACAGATAAGCGTACCTATGAATTACAGCAACAAATCTCTTATAATGTCATCATTCCTAGTGAGGCTTTCAAAACAAGTGCTGACGGTACCTTGATTGTTCCAGTGGAGATTAAGACTGATGATAAGGGTAATATTGTGGCTGTTGAAGCGGGGCCTAATAATTGGAAATTAGATCGAGAGGCTTACCCCATCTTTGAAGAGGCTGCAAAAGAGGCCGCTTGGCATACAAAACATGTGGATACTGATGAAGCATTAGTTGTGACAATTCCAGTTAGTATTGTAATCGTATCAGGTGATCATCCTCATAAAAAATAAAGGAGCACTTATGGAATCTACAAAGGATTTAGAAAAATACACTTACAATCTGCTGGCGGAGCGTGGCGTTACGCTAGAGGATATTGCAGAGCTCGTTTTATATGTTCAAAAACCATATATGCCGAATTTAAAGATTGAAGAGTGCCGTGAACATGTGGCATCCGTGCTTTCAAAACGAGAGGTACACAATGCGATTATTACGGGCATTGAGCTAGATAAATTAACGGAACAAAATAAACTGTCTCAACCATTACAAGGGATTGTAGAGAATGATGAAAGCCTGTATGGTATCGATGAAATCTTAGCCTTTTCTATCGTAAATTTATATGGTTCCATAGGGTTTACGAACTATGGCTATTTAGATAAGGTAAAGCCCGGCATCATTAAAAAGTTAGATAGCAAGGCTGGTGGCCATTGTAATACATTCCTTGATGATTTAGTGGGGGCCGTGGCGGCTGCTGCAGCGGGGAAACTTGCACATAATGAACCTCACCGGGTGCGCCATGCGTTGGCTGAGGAAAAAGCATAAATTCTTGCTATTGATGTTATTAAAAATTAAGAGTATAACTAGTAGTGAAATGAATAATTAATGTATTCTATGTAGACTATATACAGGAGGAACTATGCAAAAGGTTCTAGTTGTTATCGATATGCAAAAAGATTTCGTAGATGGTGCCCTTGGTTCAGCGCAAGCACAGATGATTGTAGATAATGTACGCAAAAAAATTGAGAACTTTGACGGGCCTATCATATTTACACGTGATACGCATGATACTAATTATCTTGAAAGCCAAGAGGGCAAGTTTTTACCTGTGACACATTGTGTGAAGAATACAGAAGGTTGGCATATTGTGTCTGGCTTAATCGAGGCAGCAGAAGGGCGTCCTATCATGAGCCCTGTATCCTTTATCGATAAGCCAAATTTCGGATCCCTTGAACTATTATCCCGTTTGGAAGGCATGAATTCGGTGAACCCTATTGAGTCTATCACGCTCGTTGGTTTATGTACCGATATATGCGTTGTTTCTAATGCGATTATACTGAAAGCAGGCTTGCCAGAAATCCCTGTTTATGTAGACTCTAGCTGCTGTGCAGGTGTTACGGAAGAATCCCATCAAGCAGCATTAACAACAATGAAAATGTGCCAATGTATCGTTGAATAATTATCTTGTTATCACTATAGTAGATTGAATTACATCGGTGTATAGTGATTAACATATACTATTGATGCATAGTAAACATATAGCATTGAGTATTAGAATTTTATATTGGTAAACGAACCCAAAGGCTATAGGTTATCCTATAGCCTTTTTCTATGGGTATTTACATTGACGATTTTCTATATAGAGTGCACAATAAATGAAGAATGATAATTCATATTAATTAAATAAAATAAAGATGCAGGTGCATCGAAACGCTTTCACTAGAACGATACGTACTGATACATATCGTTCCATGCCCTAAATTTAAGGAGGACTATTATGAAACCTTTCGAACTCGCACCATTACCGTATGCTTACGATTATCTTGAGCCTGTTATCGACGCAGAAACAATGAAATTGCATCATGATAAGCACCATCAAGCGTATGTTAATAATTTGAATGCTGCTATCGCGAAATACCCTGATCTAGCTTATGGCTGTGTAGACTGCATCCTCGGCGACATCGGGCTTATAGGACAAAAAGTGTGTGTAAAAACCCTTATAACACTAGATATTTACTAGTGTTATAAGGGTTTAATCTTTTTTTGGAGAAGTTTGAGGGTGGACAAAAAGTGTGGGTGAAAACATCAATTAACCCTTGTAATTACTGACTAAAATGAGGTTATATCTTCCTATATATAAACAAATATGGAGGAAGAGTTTATGCGACAAATAAAATGTCCTGATTGTAATGAAACATGTATTAAACACGGTGTTTTAAAATCTGGTTCTCAGCGTTGGTTTTGCAAACATTGTAAGGTGGCATTTACCGTTAAAATTAATAATTTAAGTAAAGAGTTAAGCCTATTCTTGAATTGGTTATTCAGCACCAATATTCAAGCTGATATGCCTGGTAAAGGTCGTACATTCAGGCGTAAAACCGCTAAATTTTGGTCCATATGGCCATTGCCACCAAAAGTGGAAGAAGTACATGATGTGGTATATCTTGATGGAATTTACTTAGCTAGGAATTTATGTGTTTTGATTTGTTGCAATGATACTCATGTTCTAGGATGGTATGTCTGTCGTTATGAGCATGCTAGAGCTTGGCAGTGTTTAATGGAACGGATTGCCGAACCTAAAGTTGTTGTGTCTGATGGTGCTAATGGTTTGCCTAAAGCATTACGTAAAGTTTGGCCTCATAGCAGTCACCAAAGATGCTTGTTTCACATTTTTTGTCAGGTTAGACGATATACGACAAGTAGACCTAAAACGTTAGCAGGAAAGGATCTTTATACTCTGGCTAAAGATTTATTTAATGTGAAAACAATGGATCAAGCTCTTGTATGGATTAATGAACTTTCAGCGTGGCGAATGACATATTCTGATTTTTTACGAGAAATGACGATTGATGAATTCGGGAACAAACGCTCTACACATGAGCGTTTGCTTAAAGCCGAATCATCATTATGGCGTCTGATTAGGCAACAAACTTTATTTACATTTTTGGAATGTATTGATATTACAGTACCTACAACAAATAATCGTATTGAAGGTGGAGTAAATGCTCAACTAAGAAGTATGTTACGATCTCATAGGGGCCTTTCACTTGAAAGAAGACTAAAAGCGGTCTATTGGTGGTGCTATATGCACTCACCAAGACCGCTTTCTATTTCAGATATATTAAATTGTATGCCTACAGATGAATCGATTGCTGCTATCTACAAACGGTTATCTGATTATTGCCAAATAGATCGCTCAATACCTCAATGGGGTGATGCTCCTGTTTGGAATGAGCTACATATGTCTACAGATTTTCCAACTTATTGGGATTAGTCACACACACTTTTTGTCCTATAACCCCGACATCGCTAATGTGCCAGAGGACATCCGCCAAGCGGTTATCAACAATGGTGGCGGTCACAAGAACCACACTATGTTCTGGGAAGTCATGACAAAACCAGATACGTCTAAATTGGAAGGCCCTTTGAAAGAGGCTATCGACGCTGAACTTGGTGGCTATGATGCCTTTGTTGAAAGCTTCTCCGCTGCGGCAGCTACACGCTTTGGTTCTGGCTGGGCTTGGCTTGTGGTAAATAAAGATGGCAAACTAGAAGTAACATCCTCTACGAATCAAGACAATCCTCTATTAGAAGGTAAAAAAGCCATCCTTTGCCTAGATGTTTGGGAACATGCATACTACTTGCACTACCAAAATCGTCGCCTAGACTATATCAAGGAATTCTTCCGCGTTATTAACTGGGATAAGGTTTCTGAAAACTACGAAAAAGCCTTGAAACCTCATCATCAATAAGAGGTAGTTTTTAGTATTGGTATATCTATCAAACTAGTTGATCTCAGAAACATGTAAATCTCTCAAATTTACTATCTCTCAAAATACTAAACCTTTCAAAACTAATAAATCTCTCAGAACTTTCATCTTTCTAAAAACTAGATATATATTTTAATAGATAACGGATAGTTGGTTCAAAGCGCTTTGATTGCTTAGGTGACTTTGAATACTCAGCTATCTGTTATTTTTATATGAAATTTTGATATTTTTAGAAAGAACTTTCAAAAGTATAGCCATGGATACAGATTTTCCAATCGATATCGTTTATCATAGGGGCATAGGTTATTTTAGATAAACCTTTCAAAGTATATATTGCCTTGTATACACAGTAGTACGTATAGAGGGCTACTCACATAAGTAATAAACAATATTTTTGACACGAGGGGATCAAAATGGAAAAGAAATTAGATTTGTCCAAATCCGTATATGATTTGGTAACAGAATATCCTGAAGTAGTAGATATTATGAAAGAATTAGGGTTCAGCGAAATCACTAATAAAGTGATGTTGAACTCTGTTGGTAAAATCATGACCATTCCTAAAGGGGCTAAAATGAAAGGCGTATCCATGATGGATATCGTGAGCGCATTTATGAAAGCTGGCTTTACATTGGAAGGTGAAATGCCAAACCTACATGGTGATGATGCATCTGCTAAGGGTGCTCCTGCAGGGGTAGCTGCTACTCACACAGAGGCATCTAATGCTAATGACAATGCAGAAGCTAATGCTACTAAAAATGTAGAAGCTAATGTAGAGGATACTGTTACAGATAGCGAACGTGTAGAGCAATTGAAAGGCTTCTTGAAACGTTTGGGCACAGGCGAAGAGCTTGGTTCTGTTCGTGAAGATTTTGCGAGCCAATTCAAACATGTTGAGGCTAGTGAAATCATGAAAGCCGAACAAGGTCTTATGTGCGAAGGTACACCTTTAGAAGAGGTACAACAATTATGTGACCTTCACTCTGCATTGTTCCATGGTTCCACCATTCATGAACAAATGGATGCTGAACATGCTAAAGTAGAGGCTGTTCTAGAGGCTCAAGAAAAGAGCAAGAGCGTTGTGGCTTTGGTAGAGACTGCAGGTCATCCGTTAAACCGATTAACCGAAGAAAATAAAGCGCTCGACGAGTTGATTGAGGCTATTCGTCCAAAAGTAGCAGATAAAACTGCCACTTATGATGATGTGAATACAGTGCGTCAACTATCTGTTCACTATGCTAAAAAAGGCGATTTATTATATCCAAAATTGAAAGTGGATTATGCAATCGGTGGTCCATCCATGGTTATGTGGACTGTTGATGGCGATATTCGCGACCAATTAGGTGATCTAGCAAAATCTAGCCAAAGTGTAGATGATTGGTATAGACGTTTTGATGAACTTCTTACACGTGCTCAAGAAATGATCTACAAAGAACAAAATATCTTGTTCCCAATCTGTGCAGAAAACTTTAGCAAAGAAGATTGGTATCAAATTTACAAAGATACAGCGCAGTATGAAGACATCTTTGGTGTAACACGCATTGCTTGGCCAGAAGCTGATGCCGCATTAGCTGCGCAAACTACAAAACTAAGTGGTGATAATAATGCTATCGGTTTAATTGGTGGTGCCTTAACTGTAGACCAACTAGATGCTATGCTCAATACAATGCCAATGGAAGTAACCTTCGTTGACCATGAAGATATTAACCGTTACTTTAACGATGGTGAAAAGGTGTTCAAACGTCCTACTACAGCAATTGGCCGGGACGTGTATTCCTGTCATCCGCCAAAGGTAGAACCAATTGTACGCGGTATTATCGACTCCTTCCGTAAAGGTGACCGCGATAATGTGGCAGTATGGCTTGAAAAACAAGGTCGTCCATTCTATGTAAACTACATGGCTGTACGCGATCAAAATAATAACTATATTGGTACATTAGAACTCGTACAAGATATGCAATTTGCAAAGGAACATTTTGGTAGAATTAAATAAAAACTAGTGTAATACTAGTTATGTGATACAGTGAAACTTTGATACAAAAAGGCTGCTCTAACATTGAATGATGCTAGAGCAGCCTCTTTTATTTGTACGAAATGAATTCTCTAATATGATTAATGTATTTCCTGATGAGAGGTTCCTATTAAGGGAGTACGTACTTGATAATATTATGGGTAGCAGTCTTAATATTTTCAAGGCTAGTAGCCAAGTTTAGGCGTACAAAGGTGGCGTAGTTTTCGCCTCCAAACCATTCGCCAAAGCTTGGTGCAATGCGGCATTTATTTTCGAATAAGTCGTGCATATCTTCAGCCTTAACATAGGCACCAAAATCAATCCATGCTAAATAGGTACCGTCCATAGGGCTGATGCGGATTTGTGGTAATGCTGTACAAAGCTCTCGGCACAGATATTCATAATTTTCACGTATAACAGCTAGTACATCTGTGAGCCATGCCTCCGCCTCTGGATTGGTGTAGGCAACGGTGATGGCCGCTTCGGCAATAACGTCAGAATCAGTATGGTATACAAGCCCTTTAAAGGCATTGTATTGGCTTCGTAGCTTCTCGTTAGGGATGATGACTTCTGCGTGGTGCAAGCTAGCCATATTAAATGATTTTGACAGAGATGACATGGAGAGTATGTTATCTGCGTAGGCGTCGTTAGATACGGATAATGCTGGCATAAAGGTTATCGGTCCCGTAATGAGGTCTTGATGGATTTCGTCGCTGATGATGAGCACCCCGTGACGCTCACAAATGCTAAATAGCTGATTCATCTCGTCTTCTGTCCACACATGCCCTACAGGATTGTGAGGATTGCAGTGAATAAACAAGGTAACATTGTGTTTGATGATGGCCTTTTCAAAGGCATCGTAATCTACGGAATAGCGATTATCTTCGTCGCGACTCATAGGAACGGCGATGATTTGACGCTGTGCATCACTAGCGCTTGTGTCGAATGCACCATATACAGGTGTTAGGATTGCAATGGCATCCTTTGCTTTTGTGAAAGCACCGATACACCACATGAGGCCTGTAATGACATTGGGTGCACTGGTGAGCCAGTCTTTAGAAAGTATACAGTTGTGGCGCCGCTTATACCAATCTATGACTGCTTCAAGATACTTGGGATTTGTCATGGTATAGCCTAAAGGTTGGGCTTTTACATAGGTACAAATAGCCTCTTGTATGCACTGAGGCGGCATAAAGTCCATATCGGCCACCCATAGGGGCAATAAATCGGTGCGACTAAATTTTAAGTGCTCGCCGTCCCATTTACGGGAGTACGACCCACGGCGATCGATATAGTATGTTTCAGTAAAGTCTATTGTGCTCATAGTAAACCTCTATACGTGTATGTTAATGTGGTGGAAATTAATTACTCTATCTATTATCAGTATACATGAATGGATATATATGTAAATATACCCTTAAGAATGGCTGTTACAGTATCTTCTTTTTCTATGCAATCCTTGCATGAATAGGGGCTATATTGGTATACAAAAGGTGCTATATTTGCTTGACTGTTGGGACTTTCACAATTTAGAATATACTATAGAATAGTGTGTGTCTGACCAGTGACCACACGACTATCGAATGGTTACAAAAGATAAATCTTAGCAGCATGTGGCGGCATCCCTATGTGAGAGGGCTCATCGGATTGCTCAGGTACATGCAACGCTGTATAAGTATAGTACTGGATCCTTATTAGGAGGCATGTGCCATGAGTAACGAATTAAAACCACTACATTTTGATGCGGATTATACAATGGAGGAAGCGCTCGCTGAGGCGAAACGTTGTCTGAATTGTCCAAAACCATTGTGCCGTATGGGTTGCCCTATTGAAAACGAAATCCCTCGTTTTATCCAAGCTATTGCACACGGTAACTTCGGTTTAGCTAACGATATCTTGGCAGAACGTACAAACTTGCCATCCATTTGTGGCCGCGTATGTCCACGCGAAAACCAATGCGAAGGTAACTGTATCATGAATAAGGCGAAGAAACCGCCTATCAATATCGGTAAATTGGAACGTTTTGCTGCTGATTTTGAAAGCGTCAATGAACTTCGCAAACCTAAGAAAATTAAACAAGATCTTGGTAAGGTTGCCGTTGTAGGTTCCGGTCCTGCAGGTTTGTCCGTAGCCGGCGATATCGCTAAACTTGGTTATGATGTAACTGTATTTGAAGGCCAATCTGAACCAGGTGGTGTACTTTTATTCGGTATTCCTGAATTCCGTTTGTCTAAATCCGTTGTACGTCGTGAAATCGCACGTCTTGAAGGTTTAGGCGTTAAATTCGTATGTAATACATTTATCGGTCAAGATAAAACATTGGATGAACTCTTCGCTGAAGGTTTTGACTCTATCTTTATCGGTACTGGTACCCATATTCCTCAAGAAGTGCGCATGGAAAATGATGAAGTTCATGGCGTATTCCAAGCTATGTACTTGTTGACTAACGTACAACTCGTAGAAAATGGTGAGCTTGATAAAGCTCAAATTCCTGTTAAAAAAGGCGATCGCGTAATCATCATCGGCGGTGGTAACGTAGCGATGGATGCGGCACGTACATGCGTACGTTTAGGCTGTGAATCCGTAACGGTAGCGTACCGTCGCAGCCAAGAACAAATGCCAGCATTGTTATCTGAATACGAAGAAGCACGTGCCGAAGGCGTTCAATTCCAATGGTTCGCTTCTCCAGTGGGTGTAGAAGGTAAAGACAAGGTAGAAGGCTTCAAATATGAAGTGATGGCTCTTAATGAAGATGGTGCGGGTATCCACGGTACTGGTAATTTCCAAGTTATGCCTGTAGATAAAATCATTATCGCTGCTGGTCACAAACCAAATGCACGTCTTATCGGCGAAGGTAATAACTTGAAAGTAGATGAAAAAGGCTATATCATTACATCTGAAGATCCATATGGTATGACTAATCGCGATGGCGTCTTTGCTGGCGGTGACGTTGTACATAAACCTGCTACAGTAGTACTCGCTATGCGCGAAGCTAAAAAAGCTGTTGATGGCATGGTTAAATACATGGAAATCAAAAAAGCTCAAGAAAGTGCTAATCAATAATCTTATAGAGATAATCAAAGGGGACTATACTTACTATAGCCCCCTTTTTACTACCCTCTTTTTACTATAAGGATTTGATTATTATAGTGTTTTATTATTGTTTTCAGTTTACGGTCAAAGTAGAGAGTCATGTATATATGTACTTATTATGATGTAGGTTAATCCAGTATGATATTAGAATTCAAATTTGTGTTTCCTGCATAGATAATGTATAGAAATCACGATAAATACTTATAAAACCTGAGCTTATCGAGTACAATATCTGTATTTTTAGTCTTAATTATCTCTAGATATACTAAAATTCCACGAATTGATGAAATCGGACATAACTTAATATGCAAAGAAAAAAGCCTCGATAGAACTAATTTATACCTTAGTTTTTATGGAGGCTTTTCTGTTGTCGCATTTCAACTGCTACTAGTCACGGCCTTGGGCTAGACGTATAGTAAAGGCATAACCATGTGTTGAGTGTGAAAGTAGATAGAGGTTGCTATGAATCCTATCCTATGTTGTCGTGATATACAGGTTCGACAAGAAGTTCACAAGCTAGGAGTATTAATTTTACTTTGGCGTAGACAATTGGGCATGACACAGTATCAATTAGCAGATAAATCAGGGCTAGCTCAATCTTATATAAGTGATCTTGAAAGTGGTGCTATTGATCCGCGGTGGTCCACAATTTATAGGGTTGTATCTGGATTAGGGCAAATGAGCGTACAAGATTTTCTAAATGGTCCTCAAACCATTAGAAGCCTAAGGATTCATTGATGATAATAATCTCCATGGTTTGCATGTTACGCATCTTTTTATAGTAAATAGTTAAGGCATTACATATACGATCTGGAGAGCCGCAGTCATAGCATTTTTCGTCCAAGGTAGCACACGGATTGAGAGAGCTCTTTTTGTTTTTCTTACTGTTAAGTGGGGCTGCTACATTTCGTGCTCGATAAATGGCAGATGCTAAGTCAGGCGTTATTTTATTAACTCCTAATACAAAGAATACCTCTTGAGAACCAAATAGAGAGGCCGCCACACGATTGCCTGTGCCGTCGATGTTCACCATTTCTCCTGTTTGTGAAAGGGCGTTTACCGAGGTGAGAAATACATCGCGTCCCATTGTGCGTAACGCCGTATCGCGAAAGCTTTCACCAGGTAGTGGACGCTGAATGTCTGTTATGTCCTCGTTGACCTCAGATAAAGCATCATGAACACCTATTTCTAATAAAGTGCGAGAATCGCCAATGGCTACACATTTGTTTTGAATGCGATTTTTTAGATACGCAACGGCTTCGGCGCCCGTTTCAAAATAATGAACTACGAATTTATTTCTCTCTAAGGCTTTGATTGTCTTTTCAATATTTATGGGCGTTTCGTTAGGCTGTGGATGTATAACTGCGTTGATTGTAGTTTCTGTATTCGCCATGAGTCCTCCTGAATGGGTGTTTGTGATTAGAAGCTAATGTTTCGATTAGTAGTGTTTGCTATTTACTATTGTATCGTTTTATAGGCTTAGCGTTCAATGAAAGCTATATATCTTCCTTGGTATAAGAACAAATAGAGGTGAGGTATTACAATTTATTAGATTAATTATAGGAATAAAATCCAAATTATGTATCTATACAATAAAATTTTGGAATGAAATCCAACTTTGTGGTAATATTAGTATAAAGTTGGAATGGAATCCAAGTTTTGTAGGTGATCGATATGATGACTGACAATAACAGTAATTGGGTTCCATCTATGAGCAAGTACATAGATGAGGAGGCCCTTATGAAGTTGATTCAGCGCCATGGGTATATAGAGTTTTTACGACGGAATCGTGAACGATCTATTATTAAAGTCGTTTCTGGCATACGTCGTTGCGGTAAATCGACATTGTTTCGTCTGTTTAAGGATGAGCTACTAGCAGAGGGAGTAAAACCGGAACAGATTATATCTATAAATTTTGAGGAGTTAGAATACGAACCTTTACGAGAGTATCATGCGCTGTATCAATATATATTAAATCAAATGCAGCCTAATCAAATGAACTATATTTTTCTTGATGAGATTCAACATGTCGATCAATTTCATCGTGTTGTAGATAGCCTATTTGTAAAAGAGAACACGGATATTTATATTACAGGTTCAAATGCATATTTTATGTCTTCTGATATTGCTACACTATTGACTGGTCGATATGTAGAAATTCAGATGTTACCACTGTCCTTTGCTGAATTTTACTATAGCAAATATGAAGAACAGCAGTACTCTTTGATTCCTGCCTATGAGGCGTATCTTCGTGAAAGCTCGTTCCCTTATACACAACAATTGGGTGGCGAAGATTTTGATATTCAAGAATATCTTCGGGGGCTTTTTAATACCTTGTTATTGAATGATGTAGTAGCTCGATTAAAAATTAATGATGTTACGATTTTACAAGATATTGTGCGATATATTATGGCGAATGTGGGAAGCTTGCTTTCACCAAATAAAATAGCTAAATCTCTTGTTAGTGCTGGCCGAAAGATTGATAATAAAACGGTAGAACGATATTTACAAGGGTTACAAGATAGTTTATTACTATACAAGGTGAATCGCTATGATGTACGAGGCAAAGAATTACTACGCATTAATGCGAAATATTATAGTGTTGATGTAACCTTGAGAAATTTGATTGTTGGCAATACAAGCCGCGATACAGGTCATATATTAGAAAATATTGTTTTTCTAGAACTCATACGTCGTGGATATACTGTATATGTAGGTCAACTGGCTAAGGGTGAAATTGATTTTGTCGCAGAAAAAGCTGGCATTACTGAATATTATCAGGTTAGTGAAACTGTGCTCGATCCAAATACGTTAAATCGTGAACTGGCGCCTCTAGAGGCTATCAATGATCAATATCCTAAGTTTTTGCTTACCTTAGATGAACTCAATAAAAATGCAAATTATGACGGAATTAAACAACGAAATGTTTTAGAATGGTTGTTAGAGAGCTGTTAACTTGCTATAATAATAGTATTGATATGGCATAAAGCCAATGTTAAGGAGGCAAAAATCGTGGATTTAATTCAAAAATTAAAAGACCAAGTAAAACCATTAGGTAAAAAAATCGTGTTGCCAGAATACAAAGATGAACGTGTATTGAAAGCAACTGAAATCATTTTGAAAGAAGGTTTCGTAACACCTGTATTGGTAGGTAATCCTGCTGAAATCGCTGAAGCTGCTAAAGCTGTTGGCGTATCCATCGAAGGTGCTGAAATCATCGATCCAGCTAACTACGATCGTTACCAAGAAATGGTTGATACATTCGTAGAATTGCGCGCTAAAAAAGGTATGACTCCTGAAAAAGCTGACGCAACTATGAAAGGTGACTGCTTATTCTTCGGCGCTATGCTTGTTCGTCTTGGCGCAGTAGATGGCATGGTTGCTGGTTCTGCTTGCCCAACTGCAAACGTATTGCGCGCTGCATTACAAGTTGTAGGTACTAAACCAGGCCTTAAAACAGTATCTTCTTCCATGTTCATGTTCACAAGCAAAAAAGAATATGGCGACGACGGTATGCTCGTATTCTCCGACTGCGGCGTATTGCCTAACCCAACTAGCGAACAATTGGCTGATATCGCAGAATCCACTGTAGAAAAAGCTCGCAAAGTTGTTGGCATGGCTGACCCTCGCGTGTCCATGTTATCCTTCTCCACTAAAGGTTCCGCTTCCACTCCAGAAGTAGATAAAGTAGTAGAAGCTGTTAACATCTTGAAAGAACGCAATGTTGACTTCAAATTCGACGGCGAATTACAATTGGACGCTTCTATCGTTCCTTCCGTAGCAGAAAAGAAAGCTCCTGGCTCCAACGTAGCTGGTAAAGCTAACATCTTGATCTTCCCTGATCTTCAAGCTGCTAACATTGGTTACAAATTGGTACAACGCTTCTCCGGTGCTGATGCTCTTGGCCCATTGATTCAAGGTTTGGCTAAACCAGTTCATGACCTTTCCCGTGGCTGCTCTGCTCAAGACGTTGTAGACGTTGCTGCTATCGCTGCTGTTGAAAGCATCTAATTTCAACTAAAACTTCATTTGAAACTTTTCAATGAAATAGAAAAAGCTGATTCTTCGGAATCAGCTTTTTTGTTTGTGTAAATATATATAGAAGGTGTATGATTAAGTTGAGATTATTTGATTAATATATTTAATCAATATATGTTTTTCAGTGGTATGTCCAGTATATGCTGGGGAACTGTGATTGAAGTTGTGAAAAGGAGAGGGCTATGATTTCTGTATTTGACACAAATCCTGTTGTTTTTGAAGGTTCTGATCGTACTTTAACTATTAGTTACAATGGAGTGCTTTGTAAAGATGCAAATAGACAGGTTGTAACTGACATTGATTTTGAAGATGTAAATGAGCTATATCTTACAAGATATCTAAATTCAAATAGTAACTATACGATTATGTTTAGAGATCATAATTGGAAAAATATAGAAGGCCAAGATTTAGATACGGACCGTACAGGATCTAACATTGGTCATAACATTCGTGAAACAAAAGCGATTCTTACAGCCTTTGCTCGAAATAAATTGACCGCAGATTTTCCTGCGAACTTAGATACTCTTCAATTGCCATTAGACTCTTCCTTTATGGGTAAACGAGAAATTATCATTAAAAACGGCGTTATTTCTAATGGTAAGGGAGATATTCCTATTAATGAAATCCGTCGCGTAGTATGTGCATCTAATGGCACGATTAGCAAGCTTTTAGTGTACAAGGAAGAAAAGCCTAGTTCTTTCCTTAAAAAAATCTTTGATTCTCCTGATATGAAAATCACGTTGAATGCTATTACGTTGCCATTATTGGAAGCCATTGTAACACGCAATACAGGTCATGGCATTGACTTCAGTCGTGGTAATGGCTTTGATCAAAAAGATTCCAACTATATCATCATTCGCTATCTTGACTCTGGATTCTTCCTTGAAAAGGATGGTACAGCACCTACAGAATGGCAGAAAACTGCGGCTGAAAGAACGGCTGCTTTCAAATATGATGTAAATCAACTTGTTTAAGTATAAACTCAATATATAAATAAGAGCCTCTATGGATTCCCTATTGATGAAGGAATGCCCGTAGAGGCTCTTTTATAGTTGTTTTTAGCTATAATCTTGCTATTTACTTGTACTAGTTGTTGCCTTCAAAAATAAATCCCGTCATCGACAGGGAACCTGAATTATAACTTTGGTTAAAGGCTGTTAGTTTTGTACCGCAGTAAAACGTTGACGCCCAAACTTGTGGTTGTTGATTTCATCCACTAGAATTTGTGCGAATGTATCATAAGAGATATAAGGCTTGCCTTCTTTGTTCAAGATAACATTTTCATTACCTAATATATAGTCTTTAGATTCAGGACCTTCTGCATCTAAGATTGGTGGTGGGGTAAACATTGTCCAGTCTACATTGCTGAATTTACGCAAGATATCGTCAGATTTACCATGAGTTTTGGAACGAGCTAAAAATTCTTTTGGAAACTCTGGTGTATCATTTAATTGAACTGTGTGATCTTCGTCTACATAGAGACTGCCTGCACCACCTATAGCGATGAGGCGCGTATTTGTGTTAGCTAATGCTTTTACAAGCAATAATGTCAAATCTGCTGGTAAATGATATGTATCTGGTGTGAAAGCGCTTGTAGCATTTACGACTACATCAAATTGAGTTAGTTCTTGTTTTGTTAATTGTAACGCATCTTTTACGATGGTTGGTATTCCTTCGATAGCGCCTTCACGGCGAACAACGCCTGTTACTTGATGACCTGCCTTGAGGGCTTTTTCTACTATACGATGACCTGCTTTACCATTTGCACCGATTACTAAAATATTCATGATGATTCTCCTTTTTGTGAAAGCCTCTTTTATTGAGAGCATGTTTTTTTGGTGATGGAGTAAAGTTATTTTCTAGATATAGGTTAGTAAAGTTTGCTCCGTAGTTGTTATTGTGTTCACCTGATGACCTCATTATATAGGTGTGCCATTATTTTGAATAGTAGAATCATTTTGGAGAGGTACTATCAAAAGTGATAGAATTATGATATTTACTGATTAAAAATTTTTCAAAATAATTTGTACCCTAAAAAAAGATACTGTAAAATGCTTGCAATATGATAAATTTGTGATATGATTTGAACTACATTAGAAAGACATATTTCTAATCTTGAAATGGAAATAGTAGTATAGCTATACATAGTTGAGCTTAGCAATAGAGGTTTAGCCTTGTTATAACGAGCTACTTAAGCTATATAGAGAAGGAGAATTACAATGGCAGAGCAACTCGTAAATGTTCATGATTTAGTGGGCCGTTGTCCTTTTGCAACGAGTCAAAAGTTATTAGCCGGCAAATGGTCTTTATTGATCATGCACGAATTAGCCGAAGGGCCTGTGCGTTTCCGTGAATTAGAGCGCCGCTTATACCCAATTACACAAGCAACACTTACTAGAGCATTACGCCAATTAGAGGATGATGGCCTTGTGCACCGTGAAGTATACGGCACCATTCCACCAAAGGTTGAATATAGCCTTACCGAAGTGGGGGCAGGTTTTAAGACTGTTTTAGCATCCCTTGAACACTGGGGTAACCAATATATCGACTATATGAAAGCCGCTGGCCGCATCTAAGCAATGTCAGCGGCATTTCTGCCCTTATTATGATTATAAACATGGGGCATTATATATTTGATAAGGCTTTAAAAAGGCCTTTATATATGTCATAAATAGCCATTTGTTTATGACATGTATTAAGAAAAATATGATATAATAAACAATACGAATGATATAAATTCTCAATAAAATAGAGGTATTGATAATAATGTTAAATGTTACGTTTTTAGCTCATAGTGGCTTCCTCGTAGATGATGGTAAGCGTTGCTATGTGTTTGATTATTATAAAGATCCTAATAATATAGTTTGGCAATTAGCTAAACGCGGTCGTGAGCTTTGGTTCTTTGTGAGCCACACTCATGGGGACCACTTCAATCCGTCTATTACGGAGTTTGATGGTCCTCAAACTCGTTATATTTGCCATCAAGATGTGCCATTAGAGGGCAAGGTAAAGAAATGTATTACTATGCGCCCTGGCCAAGATGCCACATTAGATGATGTAGGCATCCATATGTATGGTAGCACCGATGAAGGCGGTTCTTTCTACGTAAAGACAAATACGGCTGACATCGACTCTGATTCTATCTTCCATGCAGGTGACCTTAACTGGTGGCATTGGCTTGGTGATACGCCGGAGAATAATGCTGATGCAAAACGCATGGCATGGCGTGAGTTTAAGGAATTAGACGGCTTATCTGTAGACGTGGCGATGTTCCCGGTAGATAATCGTCTAGAAGACGCTATGGAGTGGGGCAGTATTGAGTTCTTGCGCCGTGTAGAGGTAAAAAAAGCCTTTATTCCTATGCATCTAAATGGTCCACTATGGACACCATCCGTGTATTTTAAAGCACTCTTTGGCGATGTTCCTGTATGGGAGCCTCAAAAAGATGGCGATGAATGCACATTCTAAATATACTTTCACAAGTTGTAGTATGTGAAAGTTCGTGGCCTATATGGTCACTACGTTATATGGGGAGAGTCTATATACGTAATTTAGTAAGTTAGGATCAAGTGATGATGAAAACTAAACCAGTGGCAACTACCCTATTAGTTGTCATGGCTATTATATTTTTAATTTCATATCCACAACGGCAAGATATGTTTTGGGCATTTATCATGCACGTATCTGGGGCCGCTATGATCGGTGGCTTGGCGGACTGGTATGCGGTAACGGCACTCTTTACGAAGCCTTTGGGGATTCCCTTTAAGACAGCCATCTTGCCGCGTAGCAAGGAGCGTCTTATTCAAATGGGGCGCACCATGCTCAGTGAAGAGTTGTTGCGCGTGCCGCAGATGTATTATGCCATAAAAAAAGAACGCGTTATGGTCCGTATCATCGAATACGGCATGAGCGATGTAGGGCAAGGCCAAATGCGCGATATTTTATATGGTGTAGGTAATCAGGTTTTGTCTCATATGGACATTGAGCCGATGCGTCAGGAAATCAACAAGGCTATATATAAAGGTGTTACAAATTGGAAGGCGACACCTCTCGTTATCTTATTTGGTCGCTGCATGTTAGAGCGCCAAACAGCAAGTGTTTTCTGGCTCTACTTTAACCGTACATGTCAGCGTGTCATCGCATCTAATCAAGTATATCCGTACTTGTACCGCGTTATGCTAGACATTATGAAAACCTATACGAAGGACTCTTTCTTCCGTGAATTGGCTATTGCCTTTGGCGGCGATGGGCTTTCACCAGAACGATTGGTAGAAACGGTACAGAAAAAGGCCGTTCAATTCTTGAAGGAAAATGAGTCCATTGATTCTGCGCTAGGTCGCTACGTATGGGGCCAAGCCATTCGTTTCTTCAATAATTTGGAAACTAATGCAGAGTGGCAAGCTTTTATCGAAGAGCACAAAGATCAATGGATTAAAATGGTTCTCGAAGAATGGGAAGGCAAGCTCATCGACGGCGATACTGTGGACTGGAAACGCCTCATGGATATCGTTATCGATCGCTTTAATGTGCTCGGTACGGAAATTTTGTTGAACCCAGATAAGCAAGCGCCCTTTGAACGGTTCTTCTTGCTTCGTAGCATTCCGTGGTTACAAAAATTGAACCCTCTTATCGATAAGGTGGTAGGGCAGGAACTATCTCGCTATTCACCTGAGGAAATCACCCAAATCGTACGCGGCAAGATGTACTATGACCTTCAAATGGTTCGTATTAACGGCTCACTCGTAGGGGCTGTTTTAGGTGGTATATTCTACGGTTTATACCTTTTGATAGAGGGGGTGCTCAAATGATTCAGTATTTGAAATCCCTCACCTTGCGGCAGCGCGCAAACGGTATTCTTGGTTTGACTGCTGTATTGTACTGTTTTGTTTTTATAGGTCAATTTTTCTATGGCTATGAAAGCTGGTATCAGCCGCTTTATTGGGCTGTACAGTCTGCGCTCATCGGCAGTGTAGCCGACTGGTTTGCCGTAACTGCTTTGTTCCGTAAGCCGCTCGGGTTCCCGTATCATACAGCGTTAATTCCTCGAAATAAGGATCGCCTTATCAACGGCGTTATCAAGCTCGTTGAGACAAAGATGCTTACCAAGGATCGTTGCAAGGTATTGTTAAATAATGTGGAATTTGTTCCATTGTTTGAAAAATTCTTGCTATCACCGGAAGGGCAACGGGCAGCGCGTCTCGTGATTCATCAAGGGTTGCATCTATTATGGAAATCTCAAACCAGCGAGGAATGGGCTCAATGGGGGGCAAAACGTATTCGCGGTTTACTAGAAAAACATTCCCTCGTACCTGTGTTAAAACACGTATTGCTCGATTTATGTGAACATAATCGCTATGAAAGCATGGTTGTACAGGTATTGAACGTAATTCAAGAACGTATCAACCATCCAGCTATGGTGACATGGCTTACAGCGGTTGTAGCAGAAGAGGCGCATAAGAAAAAGAGAAAAGGCTTTTGGTCCGATTTCCTCATCTCCATGTCTGAAGCGACCGATGTGGTGAACTATCATGAGTTGGCACAGGCCATAGTCCAAGAGGCTTATGCTATGCTTGAAAACTGGAAACGTCCGAATAGTCCTGAACGGACTGCATGGCTTCGCCAATGGGTAGATCCAATTCGCCATATAGAAGAAAACCGCGAGGTTTGTGATGCTCTCGATGAAGCGTGGGAACGTTGGATTCGTGAACAAGATTGGGAATCTGTCATTGAAAACCATTTATGCCCTTATGTAGAGGAACTATTGCTTGTAGGGGATGAAAATGGGGAAACACCAGCACAAGTTCTCGTGAATATTGCGCTTGAATTGTGGACTGTATATGGTCAATCCGAAGATTTGAGAAACCGTATAGAAGATACATTGCACAATATTGGCATATATGTCCTCGAACAGGGCTATGATCTCATTGAAACTATCATACGCCAAGTGCTCGGCGGCCTTAGCACAGAGAAGTTTATTTACTTCATCGAATCTAAGGTGGAGGATGACCTCAGCTGGATTCGTATTAATGGTGCCATCGTTGGTGCTGTAGCGGGTCTTGTTGTATGGACCTTCCTGGAATACGTTTATATGCCGCTATGGCAACAATTCATAGGCTAAACAATTCAAGGTTACATACTATAAACGCTACATAATACAAAAACGCTACATAATACAAAAACGCTAGCAACGAGACGATGTCTCTGTGCTAGCGTTTTGTTATATGTATGTAAGCTTTAGCTTATTCTTCAATTCTATTGTATGGTAATCGAACTGTAAATGTAGTTTTTACTTGAGGTTCACTTGTGGCTGTTACTGTGCCGTGGTGCAAGTTAATAACTTTATTTACAAAGTACAGGCCAAGGCCGATACCGTGGTTGGATTTCTTGTTCCGAGATTGCTCTGTTTGATACATTCGATCCCAAATATGCTCGAGGTTTTCTGGCTCGATACCGATGCCGTTATCTGTTACCGTGATAATCAGTTCACCACCTGCAAGCTTAGCTGAAATGTCGATAGTGGAATTCGTAAACTTGATAGCATTGTCAACTAAGTTTGTAATGGCACGACGTAAGGATACTTCATGAGCGATGATACGGATATTAGGTTGAATGGTGGATGTGATGGAAATCTTTTTTTCTGTATTTTCTGCACAGAGACGTGTATAGTCATGTACCATGTTCGTTAACATTAACGACACATCTACAGGCACTAAGTTAAGGTCATGAGCATTTTCAAGGCGTGCTACATCGAGCAATTGGCTTACGAGGTTTGTCATAAACTTGGCTTGTTCCAAGATATGTGTCAGACCTTCGCGTAAATCATCTTCAGTACGACCGTATTTTAAAGCAAACTCACTTTCCGCTTTAATAACCGCAATCGGTGTGCGCAATTCGTGGGATACGTCAGAACTAAATTGCTTCTCCCGATTGGAGGAGTCTTCAAGGCCTGAAAGCATGCGGTTAAATGTGGTAGTAAGCTCGTATATTTCATCTCGTGCTGTACGGGATGAAATATCTATACGGCGACTTAAGTCGTTATTCTTACCGATAACCTTAGCTGTTTTCGTCAAGGTTCGGACCGGCTTGAGACCTTTCTTGATGAATAGATAACCGCCTAATGATGAAATCAACAAGAATATAACATCACCTAATAATAAACTATATAAAAGGTTTTCTGTTTTTTTAGAGGCCGTTTTTACCTTTGTAACGGCGCGCAAAATACCACGATAATTTGGTTCGTTAACCGGTGTATCGTAGTAGTAGAAGGTATCATCGCCAACAGCGATTTCTCCAACCTGACCCAAGGATAGGACTGTTTGATTAGGGAAACCATCTGGTAGCGCACCTTTAATAATATAGCCGTCCTGGGTTGATACAAAGAAGAATGTGTTATCTTGGTACGGTTTAAATTTACGGATATCCGTAGCCATGATCATTGCTTGCTGCTGTAAGCGCTCGCGAACTTCTTTGTTATCGGATTCGTGCGTATATGCATAAATCCATGCGGATGCAACCATCAAAATGATAAGCAAGAAGATGGTATACCAAGACATGATTTTAAAAGTTAGGGGCAGCCGATTAAATAAATCGGTAGCTGCCCCAGACATGGTATCTAGATCTCGGTGAGGATCATTAGTTTTCTGTTTTGAGGACATACCCTACTCCACGAACTGTTTGAATGAGTTTTACATTCTCATCAGTATCGATCTTTTTACGTAAATCTTTGATGTATACATCGATAAGATTAGAGTAGCTTTCATAATCATATTCCCAAACGTGATCAAGAATTTGTTGACGGGATAATACGATGTTTTCGTTACTTGCTAAATAGTATAAGAGGTCAAATTCTTTTGCAGTCAATGTGATTGTTTCGCCGTCGCGTTTAACAGTACGTTGAGGCACATTGATAGTAAGAGGACCAACATGGATATCATTTTGTGCATGACGTGCGTTACGGCGAGCCAATGCATAAATACGAGCTGTTAACTCTTCAAGATCGAATGGTTTTACAAGGTAATCATCAGCACCGGTGTTGAGACCTGTAACTTTATCTTGTAAGGAATCTTTTGCAGTTAAAAGCAATACAGGTGTTGTATTGCCATCGTTACGCATTTGAGCAAGAGCACTAATACCATCGAGGATCGGCATCATGATATCCATAACGATAACGTCATAGCTGGATGTGTTTACATAATCAATCGCTTGTTGACCGTTGAAGCATGTATCAACCGTCATATTCTCTGCACGTAAATATTTGGCGGTAATGCCATTCAGCATTTCTTCGTCTTCTACAAGTAAAATTTTCATTCTCTGTTCTCCTTATGTATGAGTTAAAAATATAGCTCTCCAACTACATTAATATAGTCATTATATATATAAGCTTTCTTTTTGGTGAAAGCCACAACACCATATAAGGGTGACTATATATATAATATTATATAACTTATTTATCTATTATCATACCTTATACAACAGGAATGAGCAAAAGATGAATGTATATGCGAGTTTATAAGCGTCTTCTTCATGTTTTGAAAGCCAAAAGATGGGAAAAACTTGAAACTTAATGAATTCTGCTAATGAATGAAGATGAACTATATCGAAGATTGCCGTATGCGCATAGATAGACCTGATTTTACCAATTTTGGCGAGTGTGAAAGAAATCACTAAAAAAACTTGTGATAATAATTATCAGAGAAATAAATACCAATAATAGTCGTAGAAATTTAATGATTTTCGATGGTTAAAATCGAGGTAGTTTTGGTAGGAATTTAATGGATATTAATTATTATGAATGATTTCGACGTTGAATAAACACAGTATTTATAAGGCTAGTTGATGTCTTGTAAGAAATAAAAATATACAAAAATTTCGGAACCGAATTACTTTCGTAATATCCTTAACTTCTTGTATGAAATATTCATAAATCTATTTTAAATGTTCATAAGTAAACAAGAAAAATACTAAGTGAAATAAATTATCAGTTAGATTAATCAAAATTAATTATGCATAATAGGGTTTAGACATCACACCAAATGCTCTCTATAATTATATGTAAAGCTATAAGAAAAGTCGCATAAGTATGGGGCTTTTCTTGAAAGAAAAATGATTAGGTTATCAAAAATTTTTATAAGTTTTTGAAATGAGATAGTCTAACAAATTTTCTTATTAATAGGTAGTTATGAGGAGGTCATTATGGAACAGTTTGATGTTCTAGTAGTAGGTAGCGGTGGCGCTGGTCAACGCGCGGCTCTTGAAGTTGGTCGTCGCAAAGGCTTAAATGTAGCTCTTATTACTAAAATTTTCCCAACTCGCTCTGCAACAGCAATGGCGCAAGGCGGTGTAAATGCATGTTTGAATAACGTTGCAGCTGAAGATACAGTTGAAACTCATACTTTCGACACAGTAAAAGGTTCTGACTATCTTGGTGACCAAGATGCGATCGAATTCTTCTGCTCTCGTTGTCCAGAAGGCGTACTTGAAATGGACCACATGGGTGCTCCATTCTCTCGTACAGAGCAAAACAAAATTGCTCAACGTAACTTCGGTGGTCAATCTTATCCACGTACTTGCTACTCTGCGGATAAAACTGGTCACGTAATTTTGCACACTACTTATGAACAATGCTTGAAAGAAGGCGTACACTTCTTACAAGAATGGTACCTTTTAGATCTTGTTAAAGACGCAAACGGTCACGTTGGTGGCGCAGTTGTGTGGAACATGAAAGAAGGTCGCGTAGAACAAATTAAAGCAAAAGCAGTTATCTTGTCTACTGGTGGTGCAGGTCGTATTTTCTGGACTCGTACTACAAACCCATTCCTTTCCACAGGCGATGGTATGGCAGCAGCATTCCGCGCTGGTAATGCATTGAAAGATATGGAAATGATCCAATTCCATCCAACTGGTCTTGGTCGTACTGGTATCTTGATGTCTGAAGCGGTTCGTGGTGAAGGTGGTTACCTTCTTAACGCTGAAGGCGAACGTTTCATGAAAAAATATGCGCCTAATAAAATGGAATTAGCATCCCGTGACGTTGTAGCGAAAGCAATCGAAGATGAAATCGCTGCAGGTCGTGGTTTCGGTTCTGGTCTTAACGCATACGTAGTAGCTGACCTTCGTCACTTAGGTCCTGAAGTTATCATTGAAAAACTTCATGGTATCCGTGACTTGGCTATGACTTTCGAACATTGCGATCCATTAGTACAACCAGTACCTATTCGTCCTACATGTCACTATACAATGGGCGGTATCGACGTAGTTGATTACAAAACTTGTGCATGTGAATTGCCTGGTTTGTTCTCCTCCGGCGAAGCTTCTTGTATCTCCATCCACGGTGCTAACCGTTTAGGTGGTAACTCCTTGGCAGACGGCGTAGTATTCGGTAAAGTATCCGGTGCTGGCGCAGCTGACTATGCTGAAACACATGAACAACCTAACGTAGATGCAGAATTAGCTGCAGCTGCAAAAGCTTGGGAAGCTAAATTCACTGAAGTAACAACTCGTGAAGGCGGTCGTCCTGTAGTTGAAATCCGCGATGCATTGGCTGATGCAATGTGGAACAAAGTAGGTATCTTCCGTAATGAAGACGGTATTACTGAAGCATTAAAAGAAATCGATCAATTGATGGAAGATTATAAAACTTGTTATGTAGGTGACCCTGAACGTACTTACAACATGGCATTCGTTAACTATTGTGAAATCGGTTCCATGTTAACAGTAGCTAAAGCTATTGCTATGGGCGCTTTACACCGTCGTGAATCTCGTGGTGCTCATATCCGTGAAGACCATCCAAAACGTAATGATGAAAGATACTTAAAACACTCTTTGATCAAATTGGGTGCTAACGGCGAGTACGAATTGACTGAACGCGACGTAGTGTTCACTAAATACGAACCACAAGAAAGGAAGTACTAAGATGAGACAAATCACCTACCATATTCACCGTTACCAACAAGGTCGCGCGTTTGTACAGACTTTCAAATTTGACTATGAAGCTGACCGTACAATTCTTTGGGGCCTTCAAAAAATTAAAGATACTCAAGATCCAACTTTAACATTCTTGGCAGCTTGCCGTTCCGCAGTTTGCGGCGCTTGCTCCATTCGCGTAAATGGCGAAGCAATGCTTGGTTGCGAAGCTAAAATCGACGAATTAACAGAACGTTATGGTACTGATGAATTGACAATTGCACCAATCGGCAACTTCCGCGTTATCCGCGACTTAGTTGTTGACTGGGAAGCAAAAGTTGATCGTTTGAAAACAGTTGCTCCTTGGATCTTCCTTAAAGCAGAATTCAACGAAGGTGACAAAATCGTTCGCCAAACTCCAGCTGACTTCAAAAAATTCGTTGCTGGTACAGAATGTATCCTTTGTGGTTGCTGCGCATCTGAATGTAACAAATTGACTGCACGTCAAGATGACTTCTTAGAACCATATGTATTCACAAAAGCTAACCGTTTCGTATTGGATAGCCGTGATGATGCACCTATGGCTCACATTCAACCTGCATTCGACAACGGTCTTTGGAAATGCGTTCACTGCATGAACTGTATCTCCCGTTGTCCTAAACACTTAAAACCTGCTCAAGATATTTCCAACTTGCGTAAAGAAGCTACAAAAGCTGGTCTTACTAACAGCAAAGGCGTTCGCCATGCAGTTGCTTTCAAAGACGATCTCTACAAAACTGGTCGCTTGAAAGAAGTTTCTATGAGCTTGAAATCTGATGGTGTTGTTGATTCCGCTAAACAAGCATTCTATGCTTTACGTTTGTGGAAACACAGCAAAATCAATCCATTCGAACTTGTAGTACCTCAAAAACCTGTAAATGGTATTGATGGTGTTCGCAGACTTATGAAAGCAGCTGAGGAGGTAAGCAAATAATGAAATACGCATTTTTCCCAGGTTGCGTTCTTGAAAGCGCTGCCAAAGAAGACTACTTAGCAACAGTTGCTGTAGCTAAAAAATTAGGCATCGAGTTGGAAGAGCTTGACGGCTGGACTTGCTGCGGCGCGTCCCACGTTCAAGACATCGCTCCAGAAATTACACTTGCTACAAATGCTCGTAACATTGCATTGGCAGAAGAAAAAGGTTTGAACCTTTTAACTGTATGTAACACTTGTACTTTGATGCTTCGTGAAGCTAAAAACGAGCTTGATAAAAACGAAAAAGAAAAGAACGAAGTTAACAAAAAATTAGCTCAAATCGGTAAACAATACCGCGGTACAACTGATATCACTCATTTCTTATGGGTATTGATCCGCGATTACGGTTTGGATAAATTGAAAGCTAAAGTTGTTAAACCTTTAACTGGTTTACGTGTAGCTGAATACTATGGTTGCCATATTCTTCGTCCTCAAACTGAATTGGGCTTCGAAGATTATCAAATGCCTACATCCTTAGCAGATTTGATCTCTGCTATCGGTGCTACACCAATCGACTTCTCCCGTAAACTTGATTGCTGCGGTTTCCATGCTGTATACCCTGCACATGATTCCGTAATGCAAATGACTGGCTCCATCAACAAAGATGCAGCTACAGAAGGCGCAGATTGCGTAGTAACTCCTTGCCCACTTTGCCAAATGCAACTTGATATGTTCCAAAAAGAAGCAAAAGAAGTTGTTGGCGGTGGCAAAGATATGCCAATCTTGCACATGTCCCAATTAGTGGGTCTTGCTCTTGGCATTTCCCCTGAAGAAATGGGCATGCCTAAACGTCACTTAACTGATACTGCAGCAGTGACTAAATTCGTTGGTTAATTCGTTTGATTTAGACATGACCTCAGTTGGTCCTCGTATTGTCTTAAATCTAAACCTATTATCATAATTACCAGAAGAACCCCCTAGCTTAGGCTAGGGGGTTTTTCTTTTGTGGGTTAAAACCAAGGTAGGTTATTTGAGATTAACATGAAGAGTTTGCCGATAATACAGTGTTTATCTATATTGGTGAAGTGAATTCTCTTTGATATGAGATGATAATTGTAGTATAATAAATACATTAATTGTATACACTTAAATGAGTAATAGCTAATATGCTATTACTCATAAATTATTTAATATTATATATTTCGAGGAATATAACAATAGAAGGGTAAATTGTTATATTATATTTTTTTGAAATATATGCCTGAGGGACACTAGTGTTGTAGAGTGTTATACACAGGGAGGCTATAATGAATGATATGTTATTAGAATATATTGATCGCATAATCGATGAAGAGAAAGACCATCGTGTTTTTTCTGTAGAGTTTAATGATAAAACCTATTATGTAAAACAAGATATCAGTAATCACCGCTCTAGTTGGATTAAACCAGCTCCTAGAGCTTCTTTTGATTATGAGTTTTATAAAATTTCCTTCGTAAATACTCAGTTGCCTGTAGCGCCAGTGATTGCTGGTTTTAGAGAGCATTATTTCGTTACAGAAGGGTCTGGTAAAACATTAACCTATTATAGTGAATTGCCAGCGCAACATCCTGATGATGATAGCTTACAAGATATGGTCACTCATATTTTCTATAGCTTTGGTAAAACATTGGGACAACTTCATGACTATGGTTTGTCCCATGGCCGTCCTGCCATGCGAGATATCACCTATGATCCAGATACTGATAAGGTTACTTTATTAGATTGGGAAAATGGTCGTCGTTGGCCTGAATTTACACCACAAGGTTGGGATTTACTCATCTTTGTGCATAGCTATTTGCGTGAAGATAATCTACCGATTTCTTACCTATACGCTATGATGAATGGCTATAGTTCGGCTCGTACGGCGCGCGATACGGTGTTACATGTAAAAGAAATTTTACGTAAACATGAATATCTCTTTAAATTCTGTCGCTTATTAAACCCGCTACACTTTGTAGATACTGAAGCAGCTGTAAAAGCACATGACTTTATGCTAGCCTTGAAAACTGAATAGTATTTATCTATTGAGCATAGACCTTAATAATGGATTATAGTACTTTATAGATTTTCATTGCCTTTTATGGGCTTATGTAGACCTTTACGGTTGTTAGTTATATTTGTATAGCTAATGACTTGTAAGGGTCTTTTTCTGTATTTATGACAAGTTTATAGCGTGTATGCTCCTGTATTGTTTGTTAGATTTATATAAATACTGTAAGAAGTATAGATTTAAAGTTGTTGTTCTCTGACTTTCACAATGATTACCGCAATTACTCTAGAGGGGGTTGTCGAGAGGGACCCTCAGGAATATAAGAGGGTGAAAGGAGGTGATACGATGGCTAACATTAAACGCACTAAATTGGTGTTGCGTTTTAACATCGGCACCGAAGATGCGCCGAAGTACAAAGACGTAACCTATACACGTGTTGCAGAAGAAGCGTCCGACGATAATGTAAAAACCGTTGGTAATGCGCTGGCAGCCTTGTATGACCACAGCTTGTCCGACGTGGTCCGCGTCAATGAAGTATCCTTAGGACATTAATTGAATCTTATCTATTCGTTTTTTAAGTGATCCAAACACATTCTTATTGCTAGTTTTTATATCCTCCCATAGTCGTAACAGGATATAAAGATTGCAAACCCTCACATTCCCATCCTTATTGATATGAATCGTAGATAGATATATTTAATCTAAGTGTAATTTGTGTAATTACAGAATTGCAGAGTTACAGAAATCATCCTATTCTATCTAAATTCAAGAACTTGTTTATGAAACGTGAAAGGAGGCGCCCACATGGCGGAAAAACGCGTTGTATATCTTACATTTTCTACGGTCGGTGGTAAAAGCACATCAGTCACAATTAGTGCTCCTCGTGCTGGAATTACTTTACAAGATGCTAAAACAGCGGCTAATGCGCTAGTAGCTAACAAAGTAATCCTTGGTTCTGGTGATGCAGAACTTGCTGCATTTACTACGGCTCGTGAAGTAACAACTCAAACTACTGAATTGCAATAATCGTATACAGTTAAATGGTAAAAAGGCTTTCACCTGTGGTGAGGGCCTTTTTATTATGGTAAAATATAAGATATACCGAATAGGTATGGTAATGATGAAAATACTATGCCCAAAAATTTGTGCATAATGGACCCGTATGGGAATTAAAAAGGGGTAAAACAGTGGAATATATCATTTCATTTATGGAAACATATGGCTATGGAGCCATGTTTATTGCAATGGTTTTGGAAAATGCTAACATTCCTATTCCTAGTGAAATCGTCTTAGGTTTTGCAGGATATCTGATTGCTCAGGGCATATTTGATTTACATACGACTATGGTTGTAGGTACTTTAGCAGGGATTGTAGGATCTATCTTATCCTACTGGATGGGTGAGTATGGCGGACGTCCACTTCTTTTGAAATACGGTAAATACATATTCTTTAATGAACATAAATTTGAACTCGCAGAAAAGTTGTTTAATAAGTATGGTGGTGCCGCGGTGTTCTTTGGCCGTTTGTTGCCAGGTGTTCGTACATTTATTTCTTTCCCAGCAGGCATGGCTCGTTATCCTATGTGGCATTTTGTTATTTGGACTGTACTAGGCACGGTTCCTTGGACAATCCTTCTTGTTTACTTGGGTAAAGTGCTCGGTGAAAACTGGAAGGATCTTATCCAATATAATCATGAGTTCTTGATTGTTATGATTGTTGTATTCGTTATTATAGCGGCTGTATTGGGCTTTAAATACTATCGCAATCGCCGATAAGGAGGCCCTTATGAAACTTTCACGATTAACGCCAGTCGTATTTATTGTATGGCTCGTTTTTTATCTGTTTGGCAATAATATGTTGCCTGTTACGGATCCTGTGGAATCTAACTATGCGTTAACTGCTAAGGAAATGGTTCTCTCCGGAGATTGGTTGTCACCTCAAATTTACGGCACCTATTGGTACGATAAACCGATTATGATTTATTGGCTCATTGCCCTTGGATTTAAAATCTTTGGTATTGCCGATTGGGTGGTTCGTTTACCAAGTGCTATCTTTGGTGCCTTGTCAGTGGCAACCATGTATCAATCGATGCGTACTATGAGCGGTAAGTGGGCTCTAGGCTTAATTGGGGCTGCTGTACTTGGTACATCCCTCATGTTCTGGACCGTAGCTCATGGCGTTATTACGGACATGGTGCTATTGTATACGACGATCATGGTTATGATCTATTCCTATAAGGGGATGGTGGAACAGAAGCCGTATGCTATGATTGTGGCCTATATCTTTGCAGCCCTCGGGGTGCTCACAAAGGGGCCTGTAGCACTCGTTTTGCCAGGTATGATTTTACTCGTTTTTGCCGGTATCAATCGTTCTTGGTCGATGGTGAAAGCTATCTTTGATTGGCGTGGCATTCTTGCCTTTTGTGTAGTCTGCTTGCCGTGGTATGTGTATATGTACAGCGTTCATGGTCAGGATTTCATCAATGGCTTCTTAGGGCTTCACAATGTAACACGGGCCACTCAATCCGAACATCCTGAAGATAATGTGTGGTGGTATTACATCGCTATCTTCCTAGGTGCATCTATGCCATGGACCGGTGCTGTTATCTACGGTATTATTGATGGCTTTAAACAACGACATACTGGGTTTATTTATAATATGACTTGGGGTGTAGGTATTCTTTTATTCTATACCTTAATGGCTACAAAATATCCTTTATATACATTCGTCAGCTTAGTTCCATTTAGTGCTATTGGTGCTATGGGCGTTATGAAGATTATACGTAAAGGTAAATCGAGAGCTATAAAATGGGTTATTATGGGCCCTACCTTACTCCTATGGATTGCTTACGTTGCGGGCTCATTCTTCGCACCGTGGGGCTTCTATTTCTTGCTCTATGTTGTGGTGGCTGTAGCCGTACTCCTTTTATTCCACGCATGGTATACGAAAAAAGGGTATCGCCTTGTTAGTATTATTGTCCTAGGTACTATGGTTATTTCCTCCATCGTTGTTGTGGAAGGGTTAGAACCATTTGTAAAGCAGCGTAGTAATATTGAGGTAGTGCCTGTTGTAGACTCTTATGATGGTGATATCTATTACTATAACGGTTACAGTACAGCTGCTGTATACTATACAGGCCATAAGATTATTAAAATCAATGGTGATGAAAGTCGCTGGGATGATCGAGATAAAATTAAAAAACGCAGTGCCGAGTGGTCAAAGAAATATCTTATGGAACAAGTTAACGAAGAGGAATTTAACAAGATAATCGCCTCTGGTAAACCTCTAATGCTCATCGTTCCAAAAGGTGAAATCAAGCACTTCCGTCAGTCTACTATCTACCCAAATGTATCTGAGTCTAGCGAAGCTGGTACAGCGGAAGTATATATACTAAATAAAAAGACACTGTTTTAAGTGAATCTTCACATACAATCTAACAATAAGTGAAAAACATTAAAGCTGAAAATAGTAAAGCTAGTAGCAGGTAGTATCCAATGGATACTACCTGCTTTTTTGTTTAGTGATAGAGTACTTATTTATAGTATTGCTAAAGATGGAGTGCTAAATCGTTTTGTAGATATAGTAGTTTATATCCTTAGACTACTATATTTATTTGGATTTATTTGGTCTATATTGATGTATTTCGTACCTAAATAATAATACCTACAATATTACTGTGTTTTATTGACATAATTAATACATATTGATATAGTAGGGTATAAATAAGTTTAGAAGACAAGGTATTCTAGAACCAGACTTCATCTAGGTTTTAGAAAAGTGTGAAAAATGACATGTGTCAAAAACGCCCCTTGTTGTGAGGTAGAAAGAGGGGAAGTTATGAAGAAGACCTGGTATCTAATCATCGGAGTGGTTCTCTTGGTTATTGGCTGCATAGCCTATGGTTATCATGAACACTATAAACCAAAGACGGCACAAGAATTAAAGACTGTACGCGTAGCCTATTTACCAATTACCCATGCATTACCAGTATTTGCTACAAAAGAGCTGGAAACGGCAGATGGTCCTGTTCATGTAGAGCTTGTTAAATATGGGTCTTGGCCAGAGCTTATGGATGCGTTAAATACTGGTAAGGTAGATGCCGCAGCTGTTCTTGTTGAACTTGGTGTAAAGGCTCGTGAACAAGGCATTGATGTCCGTGCTGCTGCACTTGGTCATACAGAGGGTAATATTATTATCGTTAATAAGGATATTAACTCCGTTCAAGACTTAAAAGGCAAATCCTTTGCTATCCCTCATAAACAATCTACTCAAAAAGTTCTCGTGGATTGCATGCTTGAAGAAGCGGGTCTTTCTGAAAAAGATGTACAAATCGTAGAAATGAGCCCTCCAGAAATGCCATCTGCTCTATCGGTAGGTCAAATTGCTGGGTATAGTGTAGCCGAACCATTTGGCTCTCTAGCCCTTGAAATGGGAACTGGGAAGGTCTTCGAAGATCCTGACCATCTCTGGCATGATAATATTTGCTGTGCTCTTGTGTTTAATGGTCAATTCGTCGATGAACATCATGACTTGGCAAAAGCTTTCACAAAAGCCTATCTCGATGCAGGTACATATTTAGACGAGCATCCAAAGGCACAAGAGGAGATTTCCTCAAAGTACATGAAGTTTAATGACCAAGTTATTGAACGTTCCCTCAAAGTGATTGGGTTTAAAGATTTAGCCCTTACAGAGGACCGTTATAATGCGCTTGTGCATCACATGACACATATTGATTTAATCAAAAAAGTGCCGAGTTATTCAGAGTTTGTAGATACATCATTGTTACCATAGGAGGGGGACCATGAAGAAATATACATATGTGCCGGGTTCATTTATCGCAGCTTGGCTAATTTGGGAGTTAATCGTTCGCCTCGGCGGTTTTAACGAAGCGCTATTGCCAACGCCGTATAAGGTGTTGATTGGCTTTGGGGAACTCATTGGAGATGGCGTTCTATTTAAGGATATTGCAGATAGTTTAGTACGCTTCTTTATCGGCTATCTTATTTCTGTTGTAGCCGGCGTATTCTTCGGCCTTATCTTGGGTTGGTACAAGGGAATTTGGAACTACATCAATCCAATCGTTCAAGTCATTCGACCAATTTCTCCTGTGGCATGGTTGCCGTTTATCGTTCTATTCTTCGGTATCGGTCAAGCACCAGCTATCGTTATCATCTTTATCGCAGCATTCTTCCCGGTGCTATTGTCCACCGTGTCTGCTATTCAAAATATTGACCCTGTGTACATCAAGGTAGCGCGCAACTTTGGTATTAAACAGCCAGAATTGTTATTTAAAATCGTATTACCTGCCGTATTCCCTGGTATTGCATCCGGTCTTCACATCGCTCTCGGTACGGCGTGGATCTTCCTTGTAACAGGGGAAATGGTAGGCTCCCAAACAGGCCTTGGCTTCCTCATTATCGATATGAGAAATAACTTGCGTAACGATCTCTTGATGGTAGCCATTTTGACCATCGGTTTCGTTGGGCTTTTACTCGATTGGGGCGTGTCCCTCATCGAAAAATGGATTTACAAACGTTGGGGTATTGAGAAATAGGAGGTGGCCTCATGGGTTACATTTCGGTGCGCAATGCACACAAGGAATTTATGAAAGATGGGGAACCACTCCCCATTCTTGAGGATATTAATCTAGATATTGAAAAGGGCGAGTTTATTTGCCTCTTAGGCCCTTCTGGTTCCGGTAAAAGTACGCTATTAAACGCTATAGCGGGCTTTGAGCTCGTTACATCTGGTTCCATTACTATCGACGGTGAAGAGGTGAAAGCGCCTCAACTCAGATATGTAACGGTATTCCAAAACTATGGCTTGTTGCCGTGGCGTACGGTAGAAAGCAATATTGAGCTAGGTCTTGAAAGTAAAAAGGTTCCTAAAGAAGAGCGTCCCGCTATTATCGATAAATACGTTAAAATGGTAGGCCTTGACCACGCCCGCAATCGTTATCCAGCAGAACTATCTGGGGGCATGCAACAACGTGTATCCATTGCCCGTGCACTAGCAGTGGATCCAGATATTATCTTCATGGACGAACCACTAGGCGCCCTTGATGCGTTGACCCGTATCAACTTGCAAGACGAAATCTCTCGCATCTGTCGCGAAGAAGGTAAAACTGTAGTATTCGTTACGCACGATATTGAAGAAGCCGTAGTCCTTGCGGACCGCGTTGTAGTACTAGCGGCAAATCCAGGTCGTGTACAAACTATCATCCCTGTGAACATCATCGACCGAACAGACCGTACATCGCCGAACTTTGTTAATATACGTAACCACATCTTCGAACAATTCCAATTAGCAAAAGAAGACAAAATCGAGTTCTATATTTAGTTTTATATATCAGTTATATACATCTCAAAAGAAACACCCAAGAACTTTTCTGCTTGGGTGTTTTACAATGGACAAAATTCTAAAATAATGTATACTATAAGTAGCTGAAGGATTGTAAGAATTCACTGTTAGCACAAAAAAAACTCCCTCAAGAACCGCGAAATACTTGAGGGAGTTTTTTATTGCTTATGGTCGTCTAAGCTAACGGGGTTAATCACCATGAAATTTCCTATCTAACCACTTGCAAATGAGATAGCTGGTCACATTTACCACGATAGGAACTAGAAGGATTATAAGAATATCTTTCACTGTTGCACCTCCTTTCTGTACCTGTTTCCCCAGAACGGAGTGGTGACATCTTGATTGTAGTACATATAACTATATATTTCTTATGCAATTCGTGTAATTATCATGTATAGTAGATATATATCGGTAATAACATATGAAATTTAAATTGGAGGCTGTATGTCTTTATTTGAGTTAGAGAAGACCTTGTCTTTTGATGAATATATAGCGTCCTTTGATGCGGAGAGAGTAGAGAAGGTGCGCAGTTTTGTAGATTGGCTTGCTCAGTATCAAGGTAGTCTTGTCCATAATCCTTGGGGTGAGGTTGATCCTGAATTAGAGATTGTCACAAAGGGCTTTGATGCGGCACAGGTGCGCCGAGATAATTTAGTAGCTTATTTATTGCCGCGCTTAGGTCGAGCTAAGGTCTTTGTGGTGGCTGAGGCTGTAGGCTATCAAGGGGGACGTTTTACAGGGATTGCCATTACTTGTGAAAGAATGCTACTAGATAAGCATAAAACCATTCGTGCGAAGGATATCACGACTATTCAGTTGGAACGTACTAGTTCACCTACTAGTTCTTTGTTAAAAGGAACACAGCAAAAGGATGGTTTTAATGAACCTACTGACACTGTAGTATGGAGTGCCATTGTTGAAAAGGGCATCAATCCTTATGACACATTGCTATGGAATATATTCCCATTCCACCCACATAAGGATGGAAATCCATTGACTAACCGTACACCTACGGATAGAGAACAACAACTAGGTTGGGAGTATACAAAACGCTTGTTGGATCTACATATAGAATTAGGCGGTGCAGATCCTCTCGTGCTCGCAGTAGGGCAAAAGTCTGCGGATACAATGGGCAAATTTGGCTTGTCTGCCATTGGTTTGCGCCATCCCGCAAACGGTGGTGCCAATCTATATCGACAAGGATTTTCTGAGGCGGTAGATACCTATTTAAAATAATAGATGATTGAGATTATTAAAATAATAAGTGATTGAGATAATTAAAATAATAAAAGATTGAGAGTTTCGGAGAGAAGTTTATGAAACGGTATATTTCTGTCATTGAAGAGAATGGTGCGTGGCATATCGAGGGCTTTTACAAAACTATGCCAGATGATGACAAATAGAATATGATATATCTAAATAGCGTTAACATGGGGGCTACCCTCTTTTGTTAACGCTATTTTTATGTTACAATAGACATAACGTATGAAAGCGAGGCTTTCATCAAAATCGATCGGATTATATTGCAAAACTCATTAGATTGGAACGAAGAGAACGTACCCGTCGCGGCTGACATGTCTAATGATGGCAATATACTCATTTGCTATGGCAAATGGTCACAACAACACTAGGAACGGCAAAAATTGATAGCGCATTTTTGCGCCCATTTGACGAGACGCTAGTATTTTAGCGCCTTTTTCTTTGTGTGGCCTCCATAGCATAGATCAATTCAAGTGATAGGTGAGAAAAGAAACTATGTTAAATAAAATAATGAACAAAATTTTAGGAGGAACTGTGAATACAACAGATAATCAGGTTACTGCACAAGTGAAAGCAGAACCAACAGTAGCAAAAACTGCTACTCGTACAGTTGCGGCTGAAGGCGAACATAAACAAACTCGCCGCCGCACTAATACACGCCGTCCTGCTGGCGAAGGTCGTACTCGTCAACATGCAGCAGGCGAAGGTGAAGGCGCAACACGCCAACGCCGTACAAATACTCGTACAAATGCAAATGGTGGTCGTACTAATACGACACGCCGTACAAATACTCGTCGCAATGCTGAGCAAGGTGAAGGTCAAGAACGTACAGAACGTAAACCTCGCCAAACTCGTGCACCACGTGGTGAACGTAGTGAAAATACACGCAACACGAGAACTAATAATGGTCGCAATGGTCAAAACCGTAACAACAACCGTCCAAATAATCGTTCCACAAACCGCAACAATCAAGAGGCTCCTGTGGAATTAGTAGGTCGTACACCAAATGGCGCTAACAAGGGTAAATTCCAAATCATCCCGTTAGGTGGCCTTGGCGAAATCGGTAAAAATATGACCATCTTCCAATATGAAGATGAAATTATCGTTCTTGATGCGGGCCTTGCATTCCCTAGCGAAGATATGCTTGGCGTAGATATCGTTATTCCTGATATGAGCTATATCATTGAGAATAAGGACCGCGTAAAAGCAGTCGTTATCACGCATGGTCATGAGGACCATATCGGTTCCTTGGCGTACCTTATGAAGGAAATTAATTGTCCTGTATATGCTACAAATCTTGTTTGTGGTTTGATTGAAGGCAAATTCAAAGAACATAAAGTATCTCCAAAATGTCTTCGCACTATTGCGGCAGGCGATGAAGTACAAATTGGTCAAGTAAAGGTTGGTTTTATCCAAACAAATCACTCCATTCCTGACTCCTGTGCTGTGTACTTCGATACACCAATCGGTACTGTACTTCATACAGGTGACTTTAAAATCGACCAAACGCCAGTTGATGGCCGTTTGATGGATATGCACAAATTTGCTGAGCTCGGTAATAAAGGCGTATTAGCGTTGATGTCCGACTCTACAAACGTAGAAAAACCAGGTACTACAGGCTCTGAAAGCTCCGTAGGTCCTGCTATTAAACAAGCTGTAGGCGAAGCGAAAGGCCGCGTTGTTTTGGCTACATTCGCATCTAACGTATCTCGTATTCAACAAGCTATTGATGCGGCAGTTATGTTCAACCGTAAGGTTGTCGTTATGGGCCGCAGTATGGTAAATGTTACAGAAATCGCTCAAGAACGCGGTTACTTGAACATTCCACCAAATACAATCATCGACGTAGATGTAATGCACAACTACACTGATGATCAAATCATGATCTTAACAACTGGTTCTCAAGGTGAGCCAATGGCAGGCTTGTCCCGTATGGCTACTAGCAACCACCGTACGGTAGAATTGGCGCCGAATGATACTGTTATCATCTCTGCTACACCAATTCCAGGTAATGAAGGTGCTGTAGGTAGAACAATCGATAACTTGCTTCGTCTAGGTTGTCACGTTGTATACGGTAAAGATCGTGGTATCCACGTATCTGGTCATGCGAGCCAAGAAGAGCTTAAAACAATGCTTAACCTTGTTCGTCCAGAATACTTCATCCCAGTTCATGGTGAGTACCGCATGTTGCGCCGCCACGGTGAACTTGGTGTTGCTATGGGCGTAGATCCTAAGAAAGTTCTTATCGGCGACAATGGTCAAATCTTTGAGTTCGATAAAGATGGTGGCCGTAAAGCCGGTCGTGTACAAGCTGGCGCTATCTTCGTAGATGGCCTTGGTGTTGGTGATGTAGGTAACATTGTTATCCGCGACCGTCAACAATTGGCTCAAGAAGGTATGGTTATCGTTGTAATGGCGATGGACAAAGCTTCTGGTACAATCGTAGCTGGTCCAGACCTCGTATCTCGTGGCTTCGTATACGTACGCGATGCAGAAGAACTTATGATTGCGGCAGAACATCGCGTAGATCAAGTCCTTGAAGATTGTGAAGTACAACGCATTAAAGATTGGACTACTATTAAGCAAAACGTACGCGACGCGTTGGGTAAATTCTTCTACGATAAAACTCGCCGTCGTCCTATGATCTTGCCGATTATTCAAGACGTATAATCATATATATTTTTACAAGCAATTGTTATAGATTACTATAACAGTTGCTTGTTTTTTTGTGTTAGATAGTTGTAATATAAAAGTAACATAAAAGTAACATAAAAGTTTTATAAAAGCGGTATAGGTAGATTAACTAATTTATACTAATGTGTTGTGGATAATCTAGTAGGTGAGTTTATAATAAGGGGGTGAAAGTATGGCTAATCGTTTTCCGGTAAGTAGGGAGATTTTAAATTGGTTACCTAAATATAGCGGGAAGGGATATGAAGCGTTTTATACGCGCTTTCCTAAATATGATGAATGGGTTGCAGGGACTTTAAGTCCAACATTTAATCAAATAACAGACTTAGCTGCTTTTTCCAATGTACCTTTGGGGTACATGTATTTACAAGCTCCACCTAATATAGCTGAAAAAGAAATTGCTGATTTTAGAAGAGTAAATGGGGTTGAAGATAGTACTCCTTATAGTTCTGAATTGAGAGATACAATTTATGATATGCAAATTCGACAGGATTGGTTGAGTGAGTATCGTAAGTTTAATTTAGCTATGGATCAAATACCTTATATAGGGGCGTTTTCTCAAGATCTGAATGTTAAGCAATTAGTTAAAAAAGCTTATTCTTTATTAGGTATCAAAAAGGGGTGGCAAATTCGAGAGGCTGATCCTTTCGCATATATACGGAGTCGTCTTGAAGCTATTGGAATTACTGTTTTTGTTAATGGTGTTGTGGGCTCCAATAATAACCGTAAGTTGTTAGTTAGTGAGTTTAGAGGGTTTACATTACTTGACTCTTATGCACCTATTATTTTTATAAATGGCAGAGATTCGAGTAATGGGAAACTATTTACAATAATTCATGAGTTTTGTCATGTTTTATTAGGTGAAGAGGGGGTTAGCGACGGTAACTCTGAACCTTATTGCAATCGATTTGCTGCAGAGTTCCTTGTTCCAGAGTCTTTATTTCATTCTAGATGGAGTGAATCTCCACAAGCGTATGAACAAATTTCGAGATATTTTAAGGTTAGTCAGTATGTTATATATCGAGTTGCATTAACACATAGTTATATAGATCGTGAGCAATATGAAGTTTTGGTGGAAGGGTTTGAGCAACAGCTGCAAAATATGCCTGAACGTAGGACTCAAGGTGGTGGAAATTTCTATGCTACAGCTCATACTCGTTTAGGAGAGTCTTTTAGCCGTACCGTTGTTCAAGCCGCTAGGGCAGGATCTTTAGCGTATAGAGAAGCTTATGAATTATTAGGTTTACGAGGCAATACTTTTTCTAAATATGTAAATGAATATGGCTTTTAGGAGAATAAATCTATGTATGTACTTGATAGTAATACTTTTATTGATGCTAAGAACCGCTATTATGGATTTGATATAGTCCCATCATTTTGGAATAAATTAATAGAGAATAGTCCAGAAAATATTCTAACTATTAAGCCGATTGAAGATGAAATTATGGCTGGACATGATGAATTATCATCATGGTTTCAGGATAATTACACTGTTCATGCATACGCATCGGACTCTGCTGAAATTCAACAGGTTTTTGCTAGGATTTCTAATTATGTTGCAGAGAATACTCAATACAAAGACTCGGAGAAGGCTCATTTTTTATCTAAGGCCGATCCTTGGATTATTGCATACGCATATGTAAATAATTGTGTGGTTGTAACGCATGAGATATTGGCTCCTGGATCCAAAAAAGTCAAAATCCCTGATATTTGCAACTTTTTACATGTGCAATATATAAATGTATTTGAGATGCTTAGGGAGTTACATATTCAAATATAGAAAATAGGAGCCTCTTTTGAGGAGACTCCTATTTTTATTTTATATCTAATGTAAAGGGTTTATTATATACTTGCTTGAATGCAAAATTTGCAACAGATGAGGCGGGACTGCCAATTTTTACTTCTGTAGGAATATTATCATTTTGTTCTTGATTAAGATAATCCCCATTCAATGCCCAATAAGTTGTAGTCCCACCAACTTTTGTGATACCAGAGTTATTAAATAGCTTTTCAGCTAATTTTTTTCTAGATGCAGTTTCAAAATACTCGTAATCTTTAGAAGGTTTTTCATTAAGCACTTCTATAGCAGCTTCACGAATAAGGTTTTCTATACTGTTGTTCCAGTCATAATTATAATAGGTTGTAACCTCGGCAATTGTATTGTATTGATAAGCTACATAATAAGAGGTAGTTTCAATTGTATAGTATGGAGGATTATATTGAATAACCTTAGTTTGGCTTGGTTCATAATATATTGACATGTTTTGTTTTGTTGGAATAGGTGTATATAATTCTGGATGAGATTTTAAAATATTTAATGAGATTGCATTACTTGTAAATGGTAGAAATATAATAGTTAATAGTAACAATATAGCAATTTTTTTCATTTCTATCCTCCTCCTAGTAAGAATGATTTGTTTTTATTATTTTAACATAATAATTAAAGTATTTTTTTGTGATTTTTATTGAAATTGGACTGTTTGAAGTTACCTTTTTAAACTGTTATAATTAAAAGATACCAATTAATCTATCTTCTTATATAGAATGGAGATTTATGAAACAAACAAATACTAGAGCGATGGTAGAGACTGCATTTGTATCGGCCATCGTTGTTATGTTAACCATAGTAGGTTCTACGGTTCCTATCCTCAGTTTGCTAGCAACCTTGGTTGCACCTGCTGGGATTGCACTCATTGGTATCCGGTGGGGCAGCCGATATAGCTGTGCCGCATCAGCAGTGGCATTCGTTCTTGTCTCCTTGTTAGTGGGCCCATTAATGGCAATGGCTACTATCTTGGCATATTCCTTGCCAAGTATTTTCCTCGGTGAAGCTTTTAGATCAAATTGGTCCTTTGGTAAGCTCATCGTTATACCAGCCATTGCACTTACGTTAACGAGCCTTATAGGAATTTTAGTGTCTGCTGGACTTACATCTTTTGATTTATCTCAAGTTAATCATATGATTGATGTAGACCTTAAGAATGCTATTATTGAATCTGTAAAACAGCAACCTATGACACAAGAGCAAATGAACGAGTATATCAATCGTTTAGATTTGGCGTTTGACCAAGCAAAACGTATGCTCTTAGCTTACTGGTTTGCAGCCAATGTAGTCGTAACCTATATTTCAGCGAAGCTTGTATCTTATATTGGTCGTCGTACAAATAGTGTTATGCGTACGTTGCCAACAATGGATACGTGGCGAATGCCGATTTGGGGTGCTGGTACATTAGCAATAGGTATTATCCTTGCTTATGGCGGTCAGTACTTGGGCTATGCCAATGGTATTCTTTCAGATATAGGCCTGAATATTGCCTTATTTGGTGGCATGATATGTGGTCTAAATGGCATTACATGTTTGCTATCCATTATGAAGTCTTATAACTTGGCAGGCATCTTTAAGTTTGCTATTGTAGGCTTCCTGTATGTGATGAGTCCAATGGCACTCGTTATATATGGTATTTTAGATATGTTTTTAGATATGCGAGCACGTTTCCAAAAACGTAGCTTGTAATAGAAAGGAGGCCGTTATGAAATCCTTTCAACGGAAATGGGAAGGTTTAGAAGTTACCATTATTACCGTTATCGTATTATTGTTATTATTGTTGGCCTATCTAAATTGGGCCATTGCAATTCTAGCTTTAATTATCGTGGTAGCGGCGTATTTGGTTAATTATAACACCCTTCATAATCGGCGTCGTTTAGCAAGGGAACAGTTTGGGGCGATGATGAAAAACGTCACACAAGCTTCGAACTTTGCTTTACAAAACTTGCCAATGGGCATTGCTCTTGTTAATAAACAAGGTACCCTCGTATGGAATAATAGTGTCTTTGCAGACTGGGTTAAGGTAGATTGGAATAAACTTCAAAAAATGTCTGCTCTTATGCCTGGCTTCCGTATTGATAAAATCTGGGGAAAATCTGGATTTATGACGGAGCAGTACGAAGACAAGTATTTTCAAATTATTTACAAATTCATTGATCCTCGTGATACACGTCCAGAGCTTCATAGTGAAGATGAACTGGCTGACCATGCAGTGATGGCGCTTTACTTTAAGAATATTACAGACTTAGAAAAGGCGCGTATTAAAGCGGAAGAAGATCAGCCTGTGTGGGGCATGATTCAAATCGATAATCTTGAAGAATTGACAAAGGGTCTTAGTGACCGTGAGTACACTAGCGTTTGGGCAGATATTAATAACATTATTATGGATGAAATTGATAGACAAGAAGGTTTCATTCGTAACTTCCAAGATGATATGTATACCTTTGCTATTTCTCGTGGTGCGCTTCATGCGATGGAGGAAGATGGGTTTAAAATCCTTGAGAAAATCCGTAAATTGCCTTCTCCGCGCCAAGTGCCTGCCACAATTTCTATCGGGATTAGCGAGAACGTAGGCTCTGTAAAAGAGGTTTCTAGTCGTGCTCGTGCTGCTCTAGATATTGCATTAGGTCGCGGTGGTGACCAAGTGTGTATTATGGATGGTGAAAGTACCCGCTTCTTTGGAGGCAATACAGCTGGTGTTGAGAAGAATACCCGTGTTCGTGCTCGTGTTGTATCGCAAGCTTTACATGAGCTTATGCTTGATTCCGATAAAATCCTTGTGATGGGTCATAAGCGTGAAGACTATGATGCGTTAGGTGGCATTGTCGGTGTTGTAGCTATTGCGCGTACCTTGGGTAAAGAATTACGCATCGTACTTTCAAAGGAAACGAGCGCCATTGATAAAATGGTAACTGTTCTGAAAGAAGATGAGTTCTGGACAGAACATATCATCACCCCTGAAGCGGCAAAAGCTTGGGTAGACGCTAATACGCTCACTATTGTATGTGATACACATCGCCAAGAAATGGTAGCAGCTCAAGAGGCTCTTGAAATTTCTGAACGACGCATCGTTATCGATCATCACCGCCGTGCAGCGGACTTTGTAGAAAATCCATTACTTACTTATTTGGAACCTACTGCATCGTCCACATCTGAGCTTGTTACAGAGCTTGTACAATACGCAGGTGGTGGCGTAAAACTTTCAAAGGCAGAAGCTACAGGTATTTATGCTGGTATTGTGCTTGATACGAAGAACTTTGTGCAACAAACTGGGGCACGTACCTTTGAAGCGGCTGCATTCTTGCGCCGTGCAGGGGCAGATATTGAACGGGTTAAACAATTATTTATTGAAACCTTCGATTCTGTTCAATTGCGTGCTAAAATGGTATTTGAAGCCAATCGAACTGAAGGGATTGCTATCTCTGTAGCACCTGAAGGTCTGAAGGATATGATGGCATTAGCTGCACAAAGTGCGGATATGCTCATCAGTAATGAAGATATTGAAGCAGCCTTTGTACTGTATTCCTTGAATGACGGCGGTATCGGCGTTAGTGCTCGATCCAAAGGCAAGGTAAATGTACAGGTTGTAATGGAAGCCTTGGGTGGCGGTGGTCACAGAACCGTGGCTGGTGCCCAATTACAAGGTATGACGATAGAGGAAGCGAAGAAGGCTATTTTAGACCATGCTCTTGAAGCCCTTCATTCCGCAGAGAAAGAGGAGGAAGAACAATGAAAGTAGTATTGTTGGAAGACGTTAAAAAGGTTGGTAAAAAAGGCGAAATCGTTGAAGTTAGCGATGCATATGGCCGTAATGTATTAATCAAAAAAGGTCTTGGCCTTGAAGGTACAGCAACTAACGTAAATAATGCGAAACAAAAGCAAGAATCCATCGCTCACAATAAAGCTGTTGCCAATGATGAGGCTAAAATCTTGGCAGCCCAATTGACTAAGGTTGAAGTAACTGTAAAAGTTCGCATGGGCGAAGAAGGTCGTGTATTCGGTTCCGTTACTGCAAAAGATATTTCTGATGCAGCTAAAGCGCAATACAAAGTAGATATCGATAAAAAGAAAATCGAAATCAAAGAACCATTGAAAACATTAGGCGTACATGATGTACTCGTTCGTGTTCATCCTGAAATTACAAGTACTATCAAGGTTAACGTAGTAGCTGAATAATAGTGTTCACCATGCTCTTTGAGTATGGTGAATTCTTTTATCCATAGTGGTTTTATAAAGGGGATTATCATGGATGTACGCATTCCACCGCATAATTTAGATGCGGAAAAAGCCGTTTTGGGGGCTTTATTAACGAATGGATCCAACTCGGGTGCCGTTGTCGATACAGTGACGAGTATTCTAAAATCTGAAGACTTTTACCGCGATGCGCATCGTATTATTTATGATGCTATCTTAGAAATCGTGCATGCTAACAAGACGGCGGACTTTATCACTGTTGGTGAAGAGCTAGATCGTCGTAAGCGTCTCGATGCGGTAGGCGGTCTTGCATATATTACATCTTTGGCTAATGAATCGGTGTCCTACAATGTAGAGGAACATGCGAAAATCATTAGTGAGAAAGCTCAGTTGCGCCGCCTTATCGATGCAGGGAATAAAATCGTAGGCATGACGTACGCTGGCGAAGATGAGCCAACAGCTATCCTTAACAAGGCGGAACAAATGGTATTGGACGTAAGTGGTCAAACACAGTCTGAATCATCATTTGCTCCTATTGGGGAGGTTGTGTTATCTAACTTAGATAAATTAAATGCATTGCAACAGCATGATGGCGCTATTACAGGTGTTCCAACAGGCTTTAAGGATGTAGACCATGTCTTCAATGGACTGCAGAAATCTGACCTCATCCTCGTAGCCGCTCGTCCTGCGATGGGGAAAACGGCTTTCACCTTGAACATCGCTCAAAACGTAACGATGTTGTACGACAAGACGGTAGCGTTCTTCTCCCTAGAAATGGGCAAGGAACAGCTCGTTGGTCGTATTCTATCCTCCGTGGCAGGTGTGAGTTCTGAAAAATTGCGCCGTGCGAATATGGACCCTACTGACTGGGAAAAGGTTATCGCTGCAGCGGATCGCATGAGCAAGTCTAAGCTCTTTATCGATGATACGCCGGGCCTTACCGTACAAGATATGCGCTCTAAACTGCGCCGTCTTAAGGTAGAACATGGTCTCGATCTCGTTATTGTCGACTATATTCAGTTGATGCAAGGCCGCAACTCCGGTAAGGGCAGCGAGAATCGTCAACAAGAGGTGTCTGAAATCTCTCGTAACCTTAAATTGATTGCTCGTGAGTTTAACGTGCCGCTCATCGCCTTGTCTCAGTTGTCTCGTAGTGTTGAAAGCAGACCAGATAAACGGCCTGTACTGTCTGACCTTCGTGAATCTGGTTCCCTCGAACAAGATGCGGATATCGTTATCTTCTTGTACCGCGATAAATATTACGATGAAAACTCCGAAAAAGGGGACAACGCAGAAGTCCTCATTCGTAAACACCGTAATGGTTCCGTCGGTACCGTGGAACTCCAATTCATTGGGGAATTCACACAATTTAGAGACGTGGAATTCCGAGACATGGGGCCGGAACAATAATGAAAACTATCGTGGGGTGCCTATATTGATGGGGCCCGACTTTATTTCGACAACTTAGTTACAAAAAAGCACCACCTATCTCGTGGCTCCAAACGACGCGTAAGTCGCCCCTCGATAGGTGGTGCTCTTTTTGTATTACGTTAGCCCAAATAAGTCCCATCAATATATTGGCACTAGATAGTTTTCATTGTATTGTTGGAAGAACTAGGAATATACCTTACTAATCTTCGAGCCATAAACCGTGGCGAGTCCGAGGTTTTAAGTGAAGCTCTTGAATTATTTGACTCTTGTGATAACGAGAAGGATTTTTTGAGCAATAAACGACAACAATTGTGGTTAAGAAAGATTTCCATAGATCTTAGAGGTCACTTTTTTAGGCTTAAAGAGTCTAGCATGAAGTATCGTAGTGAGCAGGGATTAGTTTATTATAGAAGGCCTAAAGAAACCATATTGAATTAAGTTATACATGTACTTAAGAGTACCTACTATTAGATTTTATGTCTAATAGTAGGTACTCTTTCATTTTTATGTCCAAAATTTGCCGCCATAATAACAAACATATGTTTGAAAATACTCTGTATTTTTGTTATACTAATCATAGAAATTATTCTTCTTGTAATTCTTATAAACTTCAGGTATTTAGCGGTTTGAGGAGGTGTTTGTATGGGTTCAGCTGATACGGATCGAATGTATATGTGCATTGATTTGAAGAGTTTTTACGCGTCTGTGGAGTGTGCCGATTTGGGGCTGGATCCGTTTACGACGCCTCTGGTGGTGGCCGATGGGTCTCGTGGCAAAGGGGCTATTACATTGGCCATTTCACCGGCCTTAAAAAAGCTAGGTGTTAAGAATCGCAGTCGTCTTTTTGAGATTCCTCCGCACATTGAGTATTTGACGGTGAAGCCTCATATGAAGCGGTACATGCAGGCGTCTGCTGAGATTTACGGGACTTTGCTCAAGTATGTGGCACCTGAGGATGTACATGTATACTCTATCGACGAGTATTTTATCGATATTACGCCTTACTTACCGCTCTACAAGAAAACGCCTCGAGAGCTAGCGCAGATGCTACTTGATGCGGTGTTAGAGGCGACCAAGATTTATGCCACCGTTGGGATTGGAACAAACTTGTTCCTTGCCAAGATTGCTCTCGATATCCTGGCAAAACATGCGCCTGATTTTATAGGATATCTTGATGAAAGCCTCTTTAAAGAGAAAATTTGGTATCATCAGCCCTTGACCGACATTTGGCAGATTGGTAAGGGCATAGCCAACCGCTTACATAAATATGGAGCTTATGATTTGCATGGTATTACCATGGTTCCAGAGGCTAAGCTGTATAAGGAGTTTGGCATTAACGCCGAGCTCATCATCGATCATGCTTGGGGCCGTGAGCCGTGTACGATTGCAGATATCCATGCGTATCGTCCTATTAAGCATTCTATCTCGCATAGCCAGATTTTGTTGCGTAACTATACTTACGAAGAGGCCTACGTGCCTATGCGGGAAATGGTGGAGTCCTTGGTACTAGAGCTTTTACAAATCAAAGGGGTTACGAATCATATTCACGTTCATATCGGCTATGCAGATGAAATGGTGCGCTCTACTGGAGGTTCTAAAAAGCTTAAACAGTACACTGATTCATTGCAAGCATTAACGACGGCAGTAATTAAATTATATGAACAACATTGCCATAAAAATGAACTTATACGGCGTATAGGCGTAAGCTTTGAGGATTTAGTCAATCGCTCTGCTATACCTCAGGAGATAGATTTATTTAGCTCTCTTGCGACGGAGGAAGAGGAAAAGGAGCGGCAAGTACATGAGGCGATGTTATCTATTAAGGAGCAGTTCGGTAAAAATGCTATTTTACGTGCCTCTAGCTTGCAAGATGAAGGGACAATGCGCTTTAGAAATACCTTGGTAGGTGGCCATAATGGGGAATAAATAGTGTAATGGATACCATGGCAATTGAACGAAGAATACAATTGAAAATAGATTAGTCGCATAAGGGGAGGTATATATTAATGAAACATCGTATGTCTCGTTTACAACGGGCGAAACAATTTATGCCCTTTGCGGCATTAAAGGGATTTGAAGTACTACTGGCAGCTATGGCACGGCCTAAAGAGAATCGTGTAGAGCTATCGGAGGATCAAATAGAGGAATTAAACCGTACTATACAATCCTTGGTGGAAGGAGATTTTGTACGAGTGCTTTATTATACAGGTCATTGCTATACGGAATTAGTAGGGACTATCGAGGCGATAGGTAAACCTGCCCATAGTCTATCTATTGAGGGCGTAGCCATTGCTTTTAAAGATATAAAGGAAATTAATCTTTTTGAATAAGAATCCTTTTGAATAAGAACCTTTGAAGAGTTGATAATAATAACACTAATGTAATTGGTAAAGTAATCAAATAAAGAAACTCAGTAAAGTAAATTGTAAAGTGAAGAAAAATAGATTTGGCCTATGCTCATGTATGATGAGTATAGGCTATTTTACTATTGTTTATTATCATAGATATTTTGATAATTCTTCTTGACATACACCATATCTTCTATTAAAATAAACATATGAATGAGTATTCATATAAAAAATATCTGATGAAAAATGTTTAGGAACATATATAACAAGATATGAAACAAGATATGTCTAATAAGTATTAGAAAAATATTACCTATTAACTTACAATACAGGATAGAAGCTTTCACTATTATCAAAGGAGATATCATGGAAGAAACATTATTGCTGAAGGATTTGAACTGTGCGAACTGCGCAGCAAAAATTGAAGATCGTATCCGTAAAATGGATGTTGTAGAGACTGCAAATTTCACAATTGCTACACATCAATTAAAATTAACCGGCTCTTGGGAAGACCGTGAAGCTCTTAAACGTGATATTCAAGAGATTTGTGATGCCATCGAAGAAGGCGTAACCGTAGCTGATTATGAGCGTAAATCTAAAGCGGCTATGGATGATCATGGTCATGATCACGATCACGGTAGTGATGCTGTAACAATTGCAGTCATCGTAGCAGGCTTGTTATTCATGATTTATGAAGTTTTGTCATCCTTCGTCCCATCCATCGGCTTGCCAGAGAGTATTGAAACTCCAATTTACTATGTTGCGTATATTCTTCTTGCGTTCCCAGTATTGCGCACTGCAGGTCGTAATATCCTAAAAGGTGAAGTATTCGATGAAAACTTCTTGATGTCTATCGCTACATTGGGCGCTATTGCTATCGATGCATTACCTGAGGCCGTAGGTGTTATCTTGTTCTACCGTATTGGTGAGTTCTTCGAAGAAAAAGCAACTGATCGTAGTCGTACAGAAATCATGAACGCTGTCGATATGCGTCCTCAAGAGGTGCGGGTTGTAGATACAGACTGCGGTGGTGAAATCGTAGTTATGGCTCCTGAAAAGGTTGAAGTAGGCTGGACTATCGAAGTTCGTCCTGGCGATTTAATTCCTCTAGACGGCACAGTGCTTGAAGGTGAAACACGCGTTAATACAGCACCTGTAACAGGTGAACCTGTACCTGTTCGCGCCGTACCTGGCACTCAACTTATGTCTGGTTGCATCAATGAATCTGGTCGCATTACAATGCGTGTAGATAAGGTTCTTGAAGAATCCATGGTTACTAAAATTCTTGATGCCGTGGAAAATGCAGCATCTTCTAAACCTAAAATCGACCGTTTCATTACGCGTTTTGCTCGCGTATACACACCAATCGTTGTAGCTCTTGCATTGGCTGTAGCTATCATTCCATCCCTTATTACTGGTGAATGGCATAAATGGATCTACACAGCCTTAACATTCCTCGTTATTTCTTGCCCATGTGCATTGGTGCTTAGCGTGCCACTTGCATTCTTCTCCGGTATCGGCAATGCGTCTAAACACGGTATCTTATTAAAAGGTGGTCGCGTTATCGAGGCGTTGGCTAATGTGAAAGCAGTAGCTCTTGATAAAACTGGTACTATCACATCTGGTGAGTTCAAAGTTCACAGCGTAGAAACTGTAGGCTCTCATGTAAGTTCCAGTCAATTGTTATCCATGGCGGCAGCTATCGAAGCCGTTTCTACACATCCAATCGCAACAAGCATCGTGTCTGAAGCAAAAGATCAAGGCCTTACAGTGGAACCTTCTGATTTCGTTCAAGAGTTAGCTGGTGAAGGTATGGTGGGTATGACTGATGGTCAACAAGTACTTATTGGTAACCGTCGTCTTATGGAACGCTATAATGTTCAAGGCTATCCAACAGAGGCTGCTGAATATGGCACAGAAGTTCTTGTGGCAGAAGGTAATACATACTTAGGTCGTATCATCATCGCCGATGAAGCTCGCCCAGACTCTGCTGAAGCGATTGCTAATCTTAATGGTCAAGATATTAAAACTGTTATGCTTACAGGTGATGCTGAAGCAAGTGCAAATTACATCGCTAAAGAAACTGGCGTAAGTGCTGTATGTGCTCAGTTGTTGCCTCAAGATAAATTGTCCGTTGTACAAGATATTCGCTCTGAATATGGTCCAACTATGTTCGTAGGGGATGGCATCAACGATGCTCCAGTACTTGCTGGTGCTGATGTTGGTGGCGCGATGGGTAGCGGTGCTGATGCGGCTATCGAGGCAGCAGATGTTGTGTTCATGCGTCCATCCTTGACTGCTATTGCACATATCCTTGACTTGTCCAAAGCGACATTGCGTGTAGCATGGCAAAACGTTGTATTCGCTATTGCTGTTAAAATCCTTATCATGGCGCTTGGCCTCATGGGCTATGCATCCATGTGGTGGGCAGTATTTGGTGATACTGGCGTATCCATCCTTTGTATCTTGAACTCTGTTCGCATCTTGCGCCGCAATTAGGTGAAAGCAGAGTTTATAGCTCTGTAGAGGAACGAAATAAATTACATTCTCCTAATCTGAATGATTAGGGTTGATATAAATAACCTCTAGGTTAGTAACTGACTAACTTAGAGGTTATTTTATTGTGTGGATTAAACATTTATGATACTTTTACTATATACATCTGTACATCATAAATAGACATAAAACTGTATATGTATGTTCTAGATACACAAAACTTTCACAATTGAATTGAATAATAGCTATAAAATAGTATATAATTTATTAGATGATTACTATAAGTTCGTTGGAAGGAGGGATAGCATGATTACGGTGTATAAACACATAGAAGAAGAGTTAGTTTCCGATAGCACTGTATCAGATGCCACAAAAGGTTCTTGGGTAAATTTGGTGAACCCAGACCCCGATGAGTTATCCCTTATCAATATTTTGACGGAAATCCCAACGGACGTTTTAAAGACCGCTCTCGATATGGAAGAACGTTCTCACGTGGAGTTAGAGGATAACTACATCTTTATCGTTATCAATATTCCGGTTATCCGCGGTAACGATATGTATGATACAGTACCGCTTGGTATTTTCTTGACGCCAGACTTCTTCATTACTATCTGCTTAGAAGAGTCTGAAGTGTTGTATCCATTTATTTCTAATCAGATTTCTACGTTCTATACATACAAAAAGACGCGTTTCTTGTTCCAAATCTTGTATCGCACAGCAACTATGTTCTTGCGTTACTTGCAACAAATCAACCGCCGTACTGACGATATTGAAGTCCAATTGCGTCATACTACAAAAAATAAAGACTTCTTCCAATTGTTGGAATTACAGAAATCCATGACATACTTTACATCTGCATTGCGCACGAATGGTACTGTTATGGAACGTCTATTGCGCTTGCGTGGTCATAGCTCCTATAAACACCTCCTCAAAATATACGAAGAGGATGAGGACTTGCTAGAGGACGTTATCATCGAGAATAAACAGGCCATCGAGATGGTTGAAATGTACTCCAATATATTGATGAACATGATGAACGCCTTCACATCCATTATTTCTAACAACCTTAACTTGGTTATGAAAATGTTGGCTACTCTAACGATTGCCATGGCAGTTCCTACCATCGTATTTAGCTTGTGGGGGACAAACGTGCCATTGCCATTCCAAGATGATCCAGAGGGATTCTATGAGGTTATAGGTGTTGCATTAGTATTCTCTATTATTGCCATTATCGGTATGTGGAAAAAAGATTTATTCTAATTTATGATAATTAGTGAATACTTAATTCAATAGTAAGTAGTTGAAACATTACTTTAACAACAAATACACATGAAAAAGCTGGCTTTGAGCCAGCTTTTTTCTTGTACGATATTACGTTGTTGCTTATTATTGGGCCAATCTGATATAATAATACCGTTATGGAGAGGTGTCCGAGTGGTTTAAGGAGCTGGTCTTGAAAACCAGTGACTCCGCAAGGGGCCGTGGGTTCGAATCCCACCCTCTCCGCCACAACTTAGAAAGCCCTTTAGGTTATGATATCTACCCCCTTTACTGGATAACCAGTAAAGGGGGTATTTTAATGAGATATAGTTATGAATTTAAAAGTAAAGCAATTGAAAAGGAAATTGTTATGATAACTCTGTGATAGAAACCTTTTTTGGTAGATTGAAAACAGAAATATATTATGGTTTTGAAAAAGAATATATATTATTTAATGCTTTTGCAGTAACGATAGAAGAATACATTAATTATTACAACAACAAAAGGATCCAGAAAAAAATAAAATGGATGCCTCCTGTAAAATACAGGGAAGCATCCATGTGTTTAGGCTAGTAAATAATATGTGTCCAGGAAAATGGGTGCAGATCAATATTTTCAGACGACCTTTTTGGTGCCGTACTTAACCGTCACTACGCCTATATCTACATTCAGTAAGCTTTCCACCTGCAAAACCAATATGTCGACCGTAAGACGGGGCTGCATTACAACCTGATGCGTTATTACGAGCCAGAGGCCGGGCGGTTTGTGAATCAGGATCCTATTAAATATTTAGGAGGTACAAATTTTTATACTTATGCATTTAGTATCGTAAATTGGGTAGATTTTCTAGGATTAAATCCCTTTAGAGTGTTTTGCAAAGTTACAATAATTGTTTAACAAAGCAAATAAAAAAATAATAAATCTGATAAACGTGATCGAGAATATCAACTAGCGAAAAGGTTTTGTGATACCCCAGTACCACCTCAAGCGTCTATATGCGCAACTCTAAGTGCGCAAATTAATCATGCCAAAAGATGTATCGAGTTATAACTAATTGGGACAGAAAAATGTAACCCTGGAGACATACAATCAAAATAAATGGTTGTTAAAATAGGCTAGATGCTTTAAAAGAAAAAGCAAAATCTGAATATACTAAATAAATTCTTTATGAGGCTAAATTATGAATAATTCCTTGAAAAATCTTTTTTTTAAATATCAGGATTTCCCTAGTTTTTTGAATCATAGTCCTATAACCTCCGTACATGACTTAGGATCTATGGGAGAAGCATTATTAAATTTAGCAGTTAATTCCCAATCTAAAAAAGATGTTATTCTATTAATAGAAAATGGAGCAAATGTCAATCAACAAGGTGAATTAAATTTCACTCCTATTCAAAATGCTTGTCTTCATGGAAATCTTGATATTATTGAAATTCTTTTAAAAAATGGAGCTAAAACAAATATAAAAAATGAGTTTGGATATGATGCAAAACATTATACATCTGAAGAATATCACGATAAAAAGAAATCTAAAGAAATTAGAAACCTAATGGGATATTACAAACAATAAGTTACATATTTAATAGAAACCTGATAAAACATTAAGGCCGTCTGAAAAACGAAGAAGTTTCAGACGGCTTCGAAGAGGAAACCGGATTTGTTTGGGACGGCAGTTACCTCTTGCAGAAAGTTCAGCCGGATGGTAGATATACCTATATCTACACCGATTCCTATAGCTATAACCCTTGGAACAGGTACACAACCGGACCAACATGGTAATAAATACTCTTTAAAGAATGCACATAAGAAGGATAAATTATGTATTTAGATCAAGTAAATTATGAATTAAACAAAAAAATCAATGATTTTGTATGTAACTCAAATGATGCAACTACGCCGGAGGAAAGCATTGATATTCTGAATCAAGCATGGGAACTTTTACCCAAACCAGCCACTCAATTCGTTGAGCCTACTTCGGCAATCGCCTGTGGTATTTCAGAAAGTTATAAAAAATTAGGTGATTATCAAAAAGCCCTTGAGTGGATGTTAGTTGCACTTGAGGCACGAAAAGATGAACCTGCAGCAGGTGTGTTTATATGGACAGGAATCGTTTATTACGAATTGGGTGATATGGAAAATGCCTATAAATATTTTGACCTAACTTATAATGAGCTACGTTACACACCTTTCTCTATGGAAGACAAAAAATATTGGCAATTTTATAAGCAACGTAAAGAAGAATTAAATCCTAAGAAAAAAACCAAAAAGTAAGATTCGATATTTTCAGATGACCTTTTTGGTACCGTACTTAACCGCCGCTACGCCTACGACCCGTTCGGCATCCCAAGAGAGATGACCGACATCCACGGTAACCTCTTGTGGTTCGGCGAATACACCGCCTGGGGTCGTCTGAAAAAAGATGAGCGGGTTTACAAGAATGCGCACCAGCCGTTTAGATTGCAAAACCAATACTTTGATAAAGAAACAGGGCTGCATTACAACCTGATGAGATATTACGAGCCTGAGGCCGGACGGTTTGTGAATCAGGATCCAATTGGGTTGTGGGCTGAGGAGTTGTAATTACTTTAGCAGTCGTAGCTGATGCAGGAATATGGGTATTATTAATGGAAAAAGAATTATTATGTATTTTAAAAAAATATGAGATGCATCCTGATTTTTTTGGTGACACTATTAAAGATATAAATCAAGTAGGAGGTATGGATGATACAGTTTTACATATTGCAGCTAGAAATAATTCTTTAAATGATGCTCTTGTATTTCTTCAAAATGGAGCATTGATCGATCTTAAAGGGGACTTGGGATATACTCCCCTACATTATGCATGTATGTTTGGAAATATAGAAATGGTGAAATTACTTCTTGATAATGGTTCTGATAAAAATATACAAAATGAATTTGGAGAAAATGCCGTTAGAATTGCAATTAACTCATCCAGCGAAAATAAAGAGAAGATAGTAAAACTATTAATTAAAAATCAAATGTCAGATAAACAAAAAAATGAAAATGCTTTACATTTAAATACACTTTTACTAAGCTCGATAGAAAATCCTAGTATAGATAATGATTGTTTCATAGAATTATTTAGCTATTATTCTAATATATCCCAAGGAGAAGTAAGTGAATTATTTAATTTACTGCAATCTTTAGCCAAAGATGAAATCAATATAATTTATGATTTTTTAGAATATATTTCCACGTTTATCAAAGACTTAGGACTATGTTGTGAATTTGAAAAATTTCTTATGGAGGTAAAATATATACAAGAACGAAATTATCTAGAGGAAAAAATTAAGCCTACTTTTCCAGTTTTCAAAGTTGATAAAAATAACATCATAAGTTTTGATGATAGTGATAACTCTTATATATTTTCTATAACGCAACTATCTACTAAAACTTGGATTGAGATTACATACGATGATTTTCTCTCAATACTTGAATCACTAGAGTGGCAAGCTTTTACTAATAAGGCTTTATTATATTTTACTCCTTGCTGTTTAAAATATATTTTTTCTAATTTATCTAAATTTCATTTATATGGTTACGTTGTTGAATTTTTATATATTGCCCTAAGAAACCAAAGTACGATATTTAACACTACTCAAATCAAATTAATTATTGATTTTTTAAAATTAATCCAAAATTTTAACCAGGAAATTAGTGTTGAAACACAAAAAAAAATAACAAGTACTATCCAACTTTATTTATAACTTCCCGGCCTTCAAAGGTGCGGTGGGCGTCGGTCGGCCGGTGAATCCGATACATGGTTTGTGATTTATGGAGGATACTTTTATGTTCAAATCAAAATTATTTCCCGAGGATTTTTTTAATATATGTATTAAGCGTAAAGTAGAAATTAAAAAGTTAGATAAACTTCCTAAGCTGGATAATAACTATTTGTTATTTATTGCTAAGTATCAGGAAGTAGAAATAATACCTGATATTTCTCTTTTTAATTATGAAGAGGCTTTAAATGAAAATAGATACCTAGAGTGTAATTATCCCGAAATATCAAGGTGTTTTTGGAGTATTGGACAAGCAGGACAGGGAGATGGATGGTTTTTAAATAAAATAGATAATACCATTTTCCATTATAATCATGATGCTGGAGAGTATACCAGATCTGGCTTTACAAATTTAGGGATAGATTTCTCACAATTTATCCAGGTGGCTTTGTTATACAGAGATTTAGAGCACCTATTAGATGAAGGAGAGACACTTACGGATAATATAAAAAGTGAGTTTATATATTCAGTAAATAGTATAAGTAATAATTTGTTTGATGTTTATCCATATAAGTATTTTTAATTGGAATATTCAATAAATTTATTAAGCAAGTCGTAGCCCGCACAAAGCCTTCAGTCCTAATGTAGAGTGTATGTGGTTCGCACACCGTTTCTGTTTTTCAGACGACCTCAATCATTTTTCGAAGTCGTCTGAAATATTGGTTCTTTAACTATCTAGGCCAAAACCGCCTACAAATATGGTCAGGACGGTCGGTCGGTTTGTGAATCAGGATCCGATTGGGCTGTTGGGTGGGGATAATCTTTATGGAAGAGGATAGGATTATGTTGGATAGATTATATTTAATCAAACTGATTGATCAGTTAAGAAATTTTGAAGGTTCAGAAGAGGATGAAGCTGTATTTCTTGAAAAATTAGTAAATTTGGTCACAGATCCAAATATATCAGATTATATATATTGGACAAACATGAGCTCCGAGGAAATAGCTGATAAAGTACTTAGTTACAAACCTATTATCCTTCCTGATTTAAGAAATTCTTAGTCTACATGAAATTTTTAGTTTTAATGTAACGCATATGTGGAATACATACATGTACTATGTGTAATAAACGACCTAATAAGAAATGTTGATTATTTGACAAATTATAACTGAAAGGAGTGATGAAAATGAAAATTAAGAGTTTAGTTGAGAAAATGGGTGGAGTTCAAAGGTTTACATTTGAACCACTGATTCCTACATCTAGAAAATCAATGTCTAAATTTTTAGATATTACTAAAGAAGAATTTTCAGATTATTTGGATTATCTTGAATTATTTGGTGGAGAGACAGGATTTATAAAAGAATTTAAGTTAACACCATATAGTAATTTGCCTGAATATTGTTATCCTGATGACGATATTCCTGTGGGTGGTAATATCGAATGGAATGGTGGTGATTTAGGCTTTTTTTATGGTGAAAATATAAACTACCAAAAAAACTCCCAAATTAGTGAAAGGCTTGAAAAATACAAAAATAGAATACCAGATAATTTTCTACCAATATCAAGTAATGAATTTGGTGATTTAATTTGTCTATGTACTCAAGGAGAAAGAATTGGACAAATTTTCTATTGGGATCATGAAAATGAATGGGATGAAGAAGATTATTTTGATGAATTTGGTGTACAAATGCCTGAAGAAGTAAAATTCCAAAATATCTATTTAATTGGTAAAAATCTATATGATTGCTTTAGTAGAATGATTCCAGTTTAATAATTAAAGCAAGCCGTAGCTCGTATAAAACCTCCAGTCTCGAAGTAGGTTGTGTGCTGTGTTCAACCTCCGCTACATCTACGACGCACTGGGCAACCTGATCTACCGCCAGTTGACTAATGGCGAGAACCAATATTACCAATACGATTTAGAAAACCAGCTCGTCCGTGCTGAAATCAAAAAGTCCGCCGGCAATACCGAAATTTGGATATACGCCTACGCCCCATTCGGATGCCGCCTTTCTAAAGACCGCCACGACAAACTCGCCTGGACGAGCACTGACCCGAAACGCACCTACTTCGTTTGGGACGGCAGCTGCCTATTTCCACAACGACCAAATCGGCATACCGCCTAGAAAGGATTTAATCCATGATTAAAAATTTAAAAATTAATGACGGTAAAGCTACTGCTTTAATATCTTTATCGCCTAGTGGTAGGCAACCGCAAGATATAACCATTTTTATTGATGATGAATCAGGAGATATACAAAGAGAAAGCCAAATTCATCCAATTCTTGATAAGATAGAGAGCTTTTTTAAACAAATAAACATTGATGATTTAATAAGAGAAATCTCAATAGAGATTAATCAAGCCTGTTATGAGCAAAGTGATTATGAATCAATGGAGTCCGATAATAAAGAATTAGCAAATGACTTAAGAATTATGAATATTACAGCATATTTTGATGATTTAGTATTTATATACTATTCTAATTTGTTTCTTCCTGATATGGAAATATCTGCTCAAATAACCTATGAAGGGAAATTAGAAAATTTGGAAATATATGATAAATAGTGCCGATATTTGGTCACCTGGAGGAGCAAATATATCTAAAGAAACGATATTAAAAGGATTAGGAAAATCAGCTGTGACTGTACCTAAAGGATTTTTCTAGAAAAATTACAAAGGAAATAAGGATGAGTTATCAACTAATAAATAATTTTATAAACCTCTTACTAGATTATGGTTGGCATGTTCAAAATGCTGATAGTTCAGATTTATTCTATATTTCTGGATCTGAGATGGTTTGGAATTTGATAAATGATGATTTATATAGAACAAATACATTAGTTTTTTTTGTTATTGGAGATTTGGGCGAATTAAGCAAGAAACTTAAAGATATTATTTATGTTACTGATAATAAAGGAAATAGAATTATCTTTAAGAAAGATAATTTATCTGACCAAATTAATTTTATTAGAAACCTATAATAACAATAACAACGACCTCTATGCGGTTATGGCATCAAATTATTGTTTGACAACACCGAAGAGATATTAAAAATGCAAAACAAATTAAGAGAAGGGGTTAGGACCGGTAAATATACTTGTACTGCACCAATTTCTAAAAGTAATAGTAAGAAAGGAAAAAATGATGACTCTTTATCAAATATACTCTGCTGTTGATAATGAAGAAGCGTATGTGGACTTAAAACAGGATGATAGAAAAATTGTAGAATTTATTAATTACAATAAAGGTAATTATACAGATGAAGCAGTTTTTATAGCTCAGAGTGGATATACCTCCAAAAATATTTCTAATACAGATTTTATTCAAACAATTCCTAAGATGTTATTGTTCTCTGAAACTTTCATTAATAAATTGGCTGATAAATTAAAAAATGAATTAGATTTTTTTCCGGCTAAACTTAGAATCAAGAATGATGAATTTAAATTTTTCCTTGGAAAAATTAAATTAACTGCTGAATTGGTAAATATGGAAAAATCAAATTTTTATGAAATAGATGGAGAGAAATTTATCGATTATCCACCTATATTCTTTGAAAATATATCTGGCTTCGAGTTTTGTGCAAAAGATATAAATGATGATTTAATTTGGGCTTTTTCTGATAAATTCAAAGAATTAGTTGTTAGTAATAATTTGAAGATGGAATTTCTTCCTCTAACATGAAATACTCTGTAAGTAAGTTATAGCAAATCGTAGCCCGTACGAAACCTCCAATCCTGGCTTAGGGCATGAGCAGTACGCACATACGCGGTTTCGCCTGTCTAAACCACATCAACGAAAACGGAGAAAGTGGCCAACAAACCCACTACTTCCACTTCGATCAAATCGGCATCTCGCGTGAGATGACCGATGGCGAAGACAACCTGGTTTGGTTCGGTAACTACACCGGCCGGGATCGTCTGAAAGTAGAAACCAAGGTAACGGATGCCGCATACCAGTCCTTCCGGCTTCAAAACCAGTACGCCGACCGTGAGACGGGACTGCATTACAACTTCTTCAGGTATTACGAGCCTGAAGTGGGGCGGTTTGTGAATCAGAATCCGATTGGGTTAGCAGGAGGAGAAAATTTCTATCAATTTTCTACCAATACAAAAAGTTGGATAGATCCATTAGGATGGATTTATTGGAAGAAAAGTACTCCTAAACCTCCTGGCTGGCGTTAGCCAAAAGATGGAACATGGGTAGGAATTTCAGGACATTCTCCTTTTACCCCAAATAATCCTTCCAAATTACGGTACAAGATACTAAAGCCTATTTACGACAAAATAATCTGATTTTGCATCATTCTAGTAGGAATACGGCTCAATTGATCCCTGAATCTTTACATGATGGTATTCGACATACAGGTCCTGTCAGTGTGATGCATAATAAACAACCTAAGAAGAAATGTTGATTATTTGACAAAATTATAACTGAAAGGCGTAATGAAAATGAAAATTAAGAGTTTAGTTGAGAAAATGGGTGGAGTTGCAAGGGTCGGAGCAAAGCCTTTCGATCCTTTATCACGAAAAATAATGTCAAAATTTCTAGATGTTGATAGAAAAGAATTTTCTGATTATTTAGATTATTTGACGTGTTTTGGAGGAGAGACATATCTAAATGAAGTATTTTATAAATTAACCATGTATAACAATGGACTACCAAGCTATTGTTATCCCTCTGATTCACCAATAGAAAATGTTGTAATAAAGAAAGGGGAATTTGGTTGTTTCTATGGGGAAGGGGAATCGTATCAAACTGGCTATTCATAGAGCAATGCTATAAAAAAAATGGAAAATAGGATTCCTACGAATTTTTTACCTATTGCTGAGAATAACTGCGGAGATAGGATATGTCTTTGTATAAAAGGGGAAAAAATAGGACAAATTTTTTATTGGTACCATGAAAACGAATGGGATGAAGAAGATTATTTTGATGATTTTGGAAAAACTATGCCTGAAGAAGAAAAGATGCAAAATATGTATTTAGTCGGAGAAAATTTGTATGACTGTTTTAATCGTATGGTCTTAGAAGAAGAATAATTGTCTGAAATATTGGTTCTTTAACAACCTCATCAGCAAAAGATCAGCTAAAAAAGGCTCTGACTGATTTTGAAGGTGATTTAAATGACCCAAAAAGTAGCACTAGAAGAAAGGATATAGCTAAAAGAGGAATTGAAAAATTTAGGAAAATGTTAATGAGGTTATTATGGATATCACATCTTTCTTAAAAACAGGCAGATTTGAAGATTTGTCTGTGGGTATGTCATATAGTAGTTTTCAAAAGCGGAAACAATTCAAACATTCGTCTAAATGGTTATACGATGACGATAATATAGAAAGTGGTTTTTCTATTTTTTGGAAGGGATTAGAAATTGGTTTTAGGGATGAAGTTATTTATTTGCTATCAATAGATCCTTATTTCAAAGGTGTAACTATTGCTAAAAAATATAAAATTAATAGGAAATTAACTATTGAAAAATTTGTACAATATTTGGCTTTTGCCGATATTAAATGGAAATTTGTATCAAGGGAGGAGTGGGAACATGAGTGTGAGATAAAAACAGAAGGAGGAGTTTCTATTATTTTCACATTTGAATTAGATGGTTTAAGAATCTCTAAATTTTCGGTCTCATAAAAATAAACGTAATTAGGTCAAGCCTTCCCCACAAGGTCCCCTTTTTTCAAATACAAAAAACTCTAAAATATAAATCTTTCAAATATTTAGACGTTTTATATTGCTCATTAGTTTATGTAAAACTAACACCAAGCGTAGGTTGAGTCTAGCAAGCCGAAGCCCACACAAAACCATCAATCCCAACGTAGGGTGCGTGCGGAACGTAGGCAGTTTCTGCCTTTCAGACAATCTCGAAGATGAAACCCGCTTCGTTTGGGACGGCAAATATACCTATATCTACACCGATCCCGAAAGCTATGAACCCTTGGCGCAAGTCCACGACTGGTCAACCGAAGACGGCGAAAGCTGACAACAAACCCACTACTTCCACTGCTACCAAATCAGCATCCCGAGAGAGATGACCGATAAGGACGGCAATCTCTTATGGTACGGCTAATATACCGCATGGGGGCATCTGAAAGAGGAAACCAAGGTAACGGATAGCGCATACCAACCCTTCCGATTGTAAAACTAGTATGCCGATCGTGAGACGGGGCTGCCCTACGAACACATTTGCCATATAGTACCCCAACAGGAATAATTAACCAGATTGTTCCTAGATAATAGATATAAAAATTGAATAAAGGATATTAATTTATGGATAATTTCAAAAAAATTCTTGTGGATATACAAGATTTAATCAAATCTAGTAATGGAAACTTAATTACTTATGGAAAATCAAATTTTATTTTTAAAAAAAGATATGATGTTTCTATAAATGAGATAAATGATTTTGAGAAAAAATATAAAGTCAAATTCCCTAATATATATAGAGAATTTCTTCTAACAGTAGGATCTTGTACTTTGTTTCAAGATGAGTTACTACCTGGATTCGATTTTTTAGCTCCTAACGAACTTTATGATTGGTCACAACAAGTTTTTGAAGGAACTGATTGTAATTTATTCCCTAATATCTTAATTACAATTTCCATTCCAAGAACTGGCGAGCAAGCTGGTTTCCTTCTTACAAAAGAAAATGAAAATTTTGGTGTTTTTTTTCCCGATATTCCTCCTGAAGAGTGGGAAGAGGATACGGAATTTGAAAAATTTGAAGACTGGCTAGAAAACTTGATGAAAGAAAAACTAGAGGAAATTTAAAAAATTTGGATAACCAATTTTAAAAATATTTATCATTTAGCAAATCTAACAAAAATAACATCATGCCGTCTGAAAACACTATCCTAAACCTTTTCAGACGGCCTTTCTCGTTCTTTAACAATTCAACTTCTCACTACCGTTTACGGACGCGACGGTAAAAAGCTGCGCGGTTTCGCCTACCGAAACCATATTATGTTCGAACACAGTCAGCCCGAGGGACTGGTGTCTTGCTACGAATACGATCGTTACGACCCCTTGGCACAGGTATGCAACTGGACCAGTATGCCGACCGTGAGACGGGGCTGCATTACAACTTCTTCAGGTATTATGAGACTGATGCAGGGGAAGTGTTAATCAGAATCCGATTGGGTTGGCTGGTGGAGGATTCCATGAATGGTTCCCCGTTTCAATGGCTGATAAATTGGAAGGAGCAAAAACTAAACGTGGTGCCATCATGAGGATTAAGAATTTTGCTGAAAAGTTTACTCGTGGTGGTAAAAAATCTGTTGGGGGATGTTGAGGAATATAGATTAATACCCTATTATGTTAAAATATAATTATTATTATTTATGAACAAAGAGAGGATCTTATATGATTGATTCAACAACTAAAGATATGATTTCTGTGTGGATGGGGACATCTTTTAAAACACCTGATGAGTTTAATGAATATACAGATGGAATGGAGGACTCAGATTCTCATTGTCCAGCTTTTGCAGATTTTGGAGTTTCATTTATTGATTCCGATTATTTTGTGGCATTCCAGACAGATAATGGGGAAATTGTGCCAGTTGAAGTGTTAGCAGAAGAAGTTGGGGCACACTCCAATAAAGTTATAAAAGATATTGTGAAAGTAGCAAAAGAGAAAGGAATAAATGAAGGTAATTCTTTATATTACTATTCTAATGCAACATTTTATGAGGAAAATCCAGATAAACTTTACAATGATTTGAAGTTTATAGGAACTTTTAAAGACCCAAGAAAAAAATATCGCTAGTGATAGTGAAATATTAGTCAGGATATCCACCCGTACGGCAGATATCGAAATATAAAAGGTTATTAAACGAGCACTAAGTCAAAGTTACACGTATTTCAGAGAACTAGGAGCACTTTAAAATGAATAGACATGAATTAGAAGCCTTATATACTTTAAATAATCCTGCTACTAGCCAAGCTATAAAAATGTTACCTCCAGAGTGGCATATTTTATATCCTTCATATCTTCAATTTTTAGAACTAAGCAATGGATTATTTGGAGATGAGATAACCCTTTTGGAAGCCGAGGATATCCAACAAAGGAATATTGACTATGAAGTAAAAGAATATTTGCCGAATTTTCTTATGATTGGAGATAATGGTGGAGGGGTTGCCATTCTGATGGATAATAAAAATCAAAATATTTTTGCTGTCGGCATGGGAGTAATGAGTGAAGACTCCTTAGAAAAAATATCATCTTCTTTAGAAGACTTTCTATTAGTAAAAAAAGGAATGTTTAATTATTAGCAAGCCGTAGCCCGCACAAAATCTTCAATCCTGACGTAGGGTGTATGCGGTATGCACGCGGTTTCTGTTTTTCAGACAGTCTCACTCCGTTCTTTGAGACTGTCTGAAATATTGGTTCTTTAATAATCCGATTATTGATCAGCATCAAGGCCGTCTGAAACATTCGTCCTTTAAAAATTTCTCATTCACGCATTGGGCAACCTGATCTACCGCCAGCTGCCTAATGGTGAAAACCAATATTACTAATACGATTTAGAAAACCAACTCGTCTGCGCCGAAATCAAAAAGCCCGCGGGAAATACCGAGATCTGGAGATATGAGTTCAAGTCCCGATTGGAGAAAAGGTAAAAATAAACAGGGACTAACGTGGCATCATCATGAGGATACAAAAAGGTTGGTACTGGTTAATTATAATGACCATAGAAGAAATCATGGTCTATATCACCCACAAAGAAAAGGTGGAAGAAGTATATGGGGAGGTGGTAGACCAGGTCAACGAGGAAAATTAAACGATCGCACTGGTAAACCATTAGCTAAATGTTAATTTAATCATAGAAGGAACAAAAAATGAATTTAGATAAATTTTATAGAAGAAAAATTAGTATATCAGAAGTTATTGATTGTGCTAGATTATTCAATGATGATGATACTGATAAATTTGCCAAATTTCCATACATATATATTTCTTCTGATAAAGATGAGAGTATTCTTGATTTAGAGACGGTTTGTTATTTAGATAACGGCCCAAAAATAATGAATGGATAAGATATTTTATGTAGTGGGGATGTATTTATGGATGTTTACGATGACTTAGATGAACGGTATCAACGGTATCCAAATTTTACAAAAGATCAATTTATTGATGCTCTAAATTATTACATGGATAATGATGATTACATTGAATTTTAAAATTTATATTTAGGTATTATTTTAGATTTCCTCTCTACGATTACGGATATATTAGTGTAAGGAAACTAGGAGACTTATCTACATTACAACTTGATACGTTACTACGAACCTCAAACTTGGCAGTTTGTTTAATCAGGAATCGATTGGGTTGTTGAGTAGAGATAACCTTTTTTCAGACGTCCTCTACCAAATCGCCTGAAGTCAGGTCATGGATGAGAGATTCAAATAACTATAGGCTTGAAAAAGGTAGAAACTGTTCTCGTGGCGCACAAAATCGAAGTAGATACGATATGACTGACCCAATCGGACCAAGACAGAAATCTAATTATGGTCATGATTGACATATAAAATTTACATTTGACATTGTTTCATTTTTATTGAGGAGTTGTATGCTATGAATTTAGATGCAGTTAATCCAGAATTAGAATCAAAGATTAATGATTTAGTCTGTGAGACTTATAATAAACCTTTTTTAGAACAAGAAAAGTTATTAAAAGAAGCATTTGAGCTAATACCCAAGCCAGTAACCCAATGGGCGCATCCAACGACAATGGTTACGATTGCTTTGTTTGAGTTGTATTATAAAAATCAAAAATATGAACAGGCTAAGGAATGGCTGAGTATTGCTTTAAGTGTTGCTGACTTAGGAACCACTAATGCAGGGACGTATCTGTTAGCTGGTATTTTTTATTATGACCTTGAAAAATATGATGAAGCTTATAAATATTTTGATATTGCTTATAATGATGCTGGATATTATCCATTTAGTATTGAGGACAAAAAATATTGGCAGTTTTATAAGCAGCGTAAAGACGAATTAAATCCTAAGAAAAAAAACCAAAAGTAAGATTTGATATTTTCAGACGACCTCTACCAAATCGCCATCAATATCACCGATCCCGCCGGTTACACCACCAGCTACGGCTAAAACGCCCGATGGCTGCCCAAAACCATTACCGACACTTACAATACGACAGCTACGAACCCTTGGCGCAGGTACGCAATTGGACCAACGAAGACGGCGAAAGCCGCCAACAAACCTACTACTTCCACTGCAATCAAATCGGTATTCCACGCGAGATGACCAATAAAGACGGCAACCTCTTATGGTTCGGCAACTATACCGGCTGGGGTCGTCTGAAAGAGGAAACCAAGGTAAAGGATAGCGCATACCAGCCGTTCCGGCTTCAAAACCAGTACGCCGACCGTGAAACGGGTCTGCATTACAATTTTTTCAGGTATTATGAGCCTGATGCGGGTCGGTTTGTGAATCAGGATCCGATTGGTTTGTGGGGAAGAAGCAATTTTTATAACTATTCTCAAAATGTATAAGCTTGGGTAGATTTATATGGATTGTCGTCTGGTTGTAATGACGGAGATACAAAAGATAGTAAACTAATTAACCAAAAAGAATCGCAATGGATTTTAGATCAAATAGGCACAGATCCACATGCGTTTAAAGCTGATTATCTTGGTAAACGAGCCGTATCTCATTATGATGTTTATAAACAAAATAAAACTGGAGAACTTTTATTAAGAAGAAAAAATTCTTCTGAATTTATTAGAACAAGAATTGGTTGCGATGATGCTGAATAATTCAATTGAAGTAACATTTTATATGGAATCAAATGATTATATTAACATGAGAGAAATAGACAAAATACTTAATATTAAAAATGCTGAGTTTTATAGTAAGGGCGATTTATTTACCTCACCAAACAAAAAGGTTCAATTTATAATTCAACACTCTTACTATTCTTTTGGTATAGATAAAGAGGAAAATTCAAATGAAAAAATTAATAAAATTATACAAAAAATAGAAGACATAAAGAAAAATTTAAACTATATATTTAAAAAATATAAGCTAAATAAAGAGCTTATAATTTACAGCTGGGCCAACGATGAGGCTACTCGTGAATATAAAATCTCCTTAAAACAAATTCAATTATTATCTGAGTTAGGAATAGAGTTAAAAATCATTCATTATAATATTTAGTATAAGTGTGGATTAATTTCAAAATCTAACAAACCCCAAAAGCAGTCTGAAATTCTAAACCCTCACTTATCCATCCTTTAGTAAGCCTTCCGCCTGCAAAACCAATATGTTGATCGTGAGACGGGGCTGCATTACAACTTCTTCAGGTATTATAAGCCTGATACGGGTCAGTTTGTGAATCAGGATCCGATTGGGCTTTCAGGCGGAGACAATCGTATCTCCAGTAGGAACATCATACCCTATGAGAGCGTTACCTCTTGGTTTTAATCGAAAGCCTTATACCATATATAGGGTACTGAAACCTATTGATAATGTAGCTGCAAGTAAAATTATGCCGTTGTTCGGAGAGATTGGATTAGGGACACAGTATGAATTACCAAAATCTTTTAAATCATATAGAATCTGGGCATCTGGAAGAGGTGAAAATAGGAAAATGTTAAAAATTAATGAATTGAATTCATATCTTAAAAGTAAAGGAGTACCAGAAGATAGTTACTCAATCAATGAAGTAAATGATGAATCATTATGTATTGTTGAAGAAAATAAAAAATGGCATATATTCTATTCTGAAAGAGGATTGAGAACCGAAGAATATTGTTGCCAAGATGAACATTTGGCAATTCTATATTTTATAAATCGCTTATCAAAAATGTTAAAATTTTCTTTTGAATGAAAAAAAGCAAACTGTAGCCTGTATGAAACTGTTAATTATGGTATGGGGTATGTGCGTAACATACACGCGGCTTCTACTTTTTAAGCGACATCTAAATCTTCTTTGAAGGCGTTTGAGCTATCGATTCTTTAACAGTTTCATTACCATTAGCAATGGCATTCTATCTAGAGGTCGTTTTTCCTGATGGCTGAGAAGCTAATTGACATAGACAAATACAGGAAAGGATATATATTATGTTGAAAATAGAGAATTACCCGCTTTGAAGAACAATCCTAATATAACAAAATAGTAATAATAGCTCCTAAAACAAAGATTTCAACTGTTATATTTCAAAGGTAATTACTATGGATGATTTCGTAATTGAAAAAATTTCAAGAGGTATGTTAATTGTTTCTTTAAATGGACATGAAATTTCATTTGAAGGAGAAATGTTCTTTCCAAATAATGAGTTTCACTTTTCCCTATATGCGAAAACAGCAAAATTTACTAAGACCAACCAAATTTTAAGCAAGGAAGAGTTAGATAATATTTTAGAACATTTAAAAAAAGAATTTATTTTAAAAAATAGAGTATTAGACATAATTTTCTAAATTTAATTATCAACTGTAAAGTAGCCCAAGCAAGCCGTAGCCCACACAAAACCTTCATTCCTGACGTAGGGTACGTGCGGTACGTACGCGGTTTCGCCTATCAAAACCACATCAACGAAGACGGAGAAAACCGACAACAATCTCACTACTTCCACACCGACCAAATCGGTATCCCGCGCGAGATGACAGACAGAGATGGTAATTTGCTGTGGTTCGGCAACTATACCGGCTGGGGTCGTCTGAAAAAGGATGAGCGCGTCTATCGGAATGTACATCAACCGTTCAGATTACAGAGCCAGTACTTCAATGACCAAGTGTTGACAATGCTAGCGGTGTATATGATTAATGAAAGAATGATTTATGAATATAGAATTACATATTGAAAGAGTACAATCTATTTTAGATCAAATGGATCTACAAAAGAAATGTAAATTTGCAGCTTGGTGCTGTAATGCACTGATCATTGAGAAAAAAATAAATGAAAATATGACTAAAATAACTAATTCAAATGTGAACTACCAACTCTGTGATGCTATCATTAAAGCTGGTTGGTATGATTTCTCCCAAATAAATATTGGAATCTCTCAAAAAGCTATAGAAGATATAAATTGGGATGATGATGATCCATTAAATGATATGGTAGAAACACAAGGAACTATAGAATTATTAGCTTCGATTCGAAATATGTTACTAGGTATACAACAAAGATCATCTGATAGTTATTACTTTGCTGCATGTGCTGAAAACGTAATTAACTGGAAAGATGCTTTAGCGAATTTCCCATACTCCGAAGATGGCAAAATAGAGGACGAAAATTTAAAACGTGAATATGAAATTCAATTGTTATTTTTAGATGATTTAAGAAATAGTATAATTACCTTACAGGATATTAAGAAATATAGATAAATGGATGCAAGCTTGAGTAGCCTATTTAGAAAGATAGGAGTTAAATCAATGGAGCCTAAAGAATTAACATCTGGAATTTTACTGGAAAGTGTTTTGGAATGTACAAGTTTTGTAGTAAATGAGGTGCCAAATTTATACAGTGCAGTAATAGAGCGATTAAATCAAGATGATGAAATATTCTTCATGAATTTTGTTGAAGATGAGAATGATCAGGATGATTATTATGGATATGTCTATAATAAAACAAATGGAAAAATCTACGAATATGCGTTCCATGATGACAAATTAGTGAAAAATAGGAAGTTGTCTTTTATCGAAAAGAAAATTGGAGAGTTAACAACGAAAGATATTCTTGAATTACCTATAATAGATTTACTGTAATCTAGATCTACCTATGATTGGTCTCGTACTTTTATGTAAGCAAGTAGTAGAAAGCCTTAGCCTGTATGAGACTTCCATCCTTGACTTAGATTTGTGTGTAGAATTTGCGCGCGGTTTCCGCTATTTAGATGACCTCAAAACCTTCTTTGAGCTCATCTGAAATGTTTGCTCTTTAACAACCTCATCACTAGTCAGCATCAAGGTCGTCTGGAAACTAACTTTTAGACGACCTTTGTTGTACCGTATTCAACCGCCGCTACGCCTACGACAAAGCCGGCAACCTGATTCAAAGTGCCGACCAAAGAGGTGGCGTACTCAATTACGTCTACGACAAAGCCCGCCGTCTGACCGTCCTCACCAATCCTTCCACCAGCAAAACCAGTATGCCGACCATGAAACGGGGCTGCATTACAACTTCTTCAGGTATTACGAGCCTGATGCGGCATTGCCTAAATGGATTGCATATGGGGTGCTTGGAGCTGCTCTATTATCTAAACCAAGAATACCTTTGAAAGATATACAAACAGACCCTATAGATTGGTGGTAATAAAAATGATATCAAATGACATTCAAGAATTACTTAAAAATATTACAAAGTCTTTAATTAAAATCGAAACAAAAGAATTAGATGCTTTAATTTCTAGACAGTTAACCCATATAGATAATATTGATTTTCACAGATACGAAATATCCCATAGGAAAATTGAAAGTCTCAAATTTTCTTTCTGTTCATTTCGTGGTGCTTTCATAAGCTATAGTTCCTTTACTAATTGTAAATTTATTAATTGTTCTTTTATTACGGCAATAGTTTGCAATACAAAATTTACTAATTGTACATTTATTAATTGTGTATTCAGATCAACGCATATACAAGATCATTTAATATCTAACTGCTCTTTTCAAAACTGTCATATAGAAGATAATATATTTTCTACAAATAAAACATAATTTATGACAATGTTGAATAAGGCATTCGGGCCGCCTTTTAGGTTGATCCTCTTGGTTTAAGTAAATGCTCAAGCTAAAGGTCGTTATTTATTTGAAATATTCCCTGCTATCAGAAGTAGCCTCGCAGTCAAACCAAAATGGAACCTCATGACTAATATTGCTCAATTTAAAGTAAAACCAGAAACAACTATTATTGAAGGTAAAGCTGCACCTCATGGTTTGGGGGTGCCTGGTGGACAAACACAAAAATATATTAATGACTTAGAAAGGTCAATAAGACAATGAATCAGGAGCAATTTATAAAAAAGATCAATATAGTTTTAGTCGAAATTGATAAAATGATTAATAATTGTGATGAATATAGTTATACAAATAAACAGCAGTTGATTTCTATAAAAAATGAACTATATGACATGATTAATTATCTAAATTCAGAAAGTATTTTTCAACAAAAAAAAGGAAAAGAATTTTTATTGTCTCGGATAGTAATTGATTCTTGGCCATTTAATAATGAAGTTGGTAAACTCCTTGTAGAATTAGAAGAAGATTTCAATTCTTTGACAAGAAAAAATATAAAAATGTCTAAGTTAAAAATTTTGAATGAAACTCCTTTAGACTTTCAAGAAAAAACTTTTTTTGACGAATGGGAAGTCAGTTACCTTGATTTGATGGAAGTAAATCAAGGTTCTCCCTTAGTTGGAAGTCTATCCATTAATGGTCAAGTTATTATTAAAGAACAGGGGTTTGGAGGGCCGTTGTTGTATTTCAATAGAAAAATATATATTCCAGTTTTCATTAGACGATTTTGCGTTGTGGGATTTAGGCTTGCAATATTAAATTTAGATGATTTATCAATTGAGTATATTGGGGGAATCGAAGACTTGGTTTATCTGAAAGAGATAAAAGATAATAGAATTTATTTCTATACAGATATATATAAAAGCACAGAAAAGAAATTAACTTTATATGAACAAATATAACTCAAAGATATGCTGTAAACATCATAGTCAAAGGCCTTCCATGTTAATTAAATTTAAAGAATTTATTCAAAAGTATTGGATAAGTATAACAAAGCTCAAACAGATAGATACATGAGTAAGCAATTAACTAGAATTGGTGGTAAGGTTTTTGGAAAATACGGATCACGTAGTAAATGTGCATAGAAACTGATTGATAACAAAAACTTATAAAAGGAAAAATAGAATGAGTATTTTAAGTAATTATATAATTCAAGATTTAATCCAGAATGTATCTAAAGGAGTTACAGAGTCATTTAAATTTGTATTAGAAAGATATAATTCTAATGAAGTTTTTGCCTATACATTATATATTGATGACTATTGTTCATATCTGGGGTGGGCTGCTAACACTATTTCTCACTACGAAATAGAAAAAGTAAACTACCCAAAAGAAGATCAGCCTTTTATTAAATGGTATTACCCTCAATTTGCAATAGGACTTGGAGAGGTTCCTGAGAAAATAGATAGTATATTCAATAATGAGATTCAAAATATTCTTAATGATGCAAATACATTAATATCAGAAGATAATTTTGAGCAATATCAGGCGGAAGTATATGATTCAATTATAGAAGGATTTAAAAAAGCGATAGAAAATATAGATAAGAAAAAAACAAATAATGTCATATTTTTTGTTTCTATTGTAGATAGTGATAATTCTGAGATTATGGAAAATTATTCTGCTGAACAACTAAATTCATATGATAAATTTCTTACGTTCAAAAATAGATTTCAAAGCAAGCCGTAGCCCGTATGAAACCTCCAATCCCGACGTAATAACCCCTTTAATATCATGTAAACAACATCCGGAAAGAAATTTAAAATGACTAACTTTATATCAACAGGAAGTACTTATTGGATTCCAGATGAAGAAATTCAAATATTCGAAAAGAACGCCACTAATGGAGATAAAAACTCAGCATTCAAATTATATCAATACCATATGTTTGTATCTTTAGATCAAGATTTGGAATTTAAATGGCTAGAGATAGCGGCAAAAAATGGACATCCAATTGCCCAATCCAATTTAGCCGATTTATTTTTCACACAAGGCAATAAAGAAAAAGCCATATTTTGGGCTAAAAAGGCATATAGAAATGGTGCAAAATTACCAGACGAATTAAAAATTTTGATAAATATCAATTAATTAATAAGATTTAGGGGATTATCGTTATAAACCCAAAACTTCTGGAGGAGGATTAAGAAAAGAAGCCAAGAAATTTCTTAGAAAATTGAAAAAAGTAGGTGAGAAATGCCCTTAAATTTTTAGGAGAATTTAAATGGAAAAAAATGGATACGTTAATTTTAACTTTTTAGATAGCAAACCCAATATAAATAATATATTAGTTGGGCTAGATTTAGACTATTCAAATAAAGTGATAGCGCCAGATGGTCATGAGTTAGCATTAGTTGCTTTTATACCAATTGAAAATCTATTAACTATTGCACCTCAATTTAAAACGGATTTTCAGGATATGGAATATAAAGATAAAGCAATTTACGTTTTTTCTTATTATGATAAAGAAGATTATTTTCTTGACTACATTACTGAAATTGACGATGCTATTCAAGGATACACGAAAGTTATCATCGGAGATAAAAATCAGTTCAAGTTTAACCTAGATAAATTTTATCCAATTAATCCTATTGAGAATTTAGATGAAATGAGTTTTCTAGGAGGACAACCTGAATATTTACAGCAAGAGAGTGATGATTTTCTAGAAAAATATATTTTCATAGGTCAAATCTTAGGAATGGATCTGCCTGAAGAAGTAAATGAAATTTTTTATCTAACTGAGAACATAGGATATATTTTTATAAATCGAGATCTATCTGGTGGATTATTCTTCGTTCAAACAACTTAAACAAAACTAAAAAGGATTTAACCAGACCAAAGAAGACGGAGAAAGCAACCAATGCGAAATAGCTACTATTTCCGCCACGACTTAGAAAGCCCTTTAGGTTATCGCCTAGAGGGTTTTATATATAGCTTTAATCTCGTACTTGTGCTATATTATTCGTATAATATAAATCTTTAAAGACCAGTTGGGCCATTTGTTGCCTGTTGCTCGTTTCTTTTGATTTATTAATATACTTGGTAAGGCAATTGGAGCCCGTTCCTTGTGTAGTACTATAGAGAACCCTTTATCGTTTTGGTAACGGGTTCTTTTTTAGTTTGAAAAACTCTTTCTATTTATAGTATGATAGCTTTATATGTTATTTTTCTGTAGAAAGGAGCTCGTATGAATCGACTTAGTTTCTCACGAACTCAGATTTTAATTCTTGTCAGCGTGTGGCTAACATTTTTGATTAGCTTTGTTATGCGTTTATCTTGGGCATCCTTGATGCCTATTGTTAATGAAGCGTTGAGTTTTACTCCTCAAATGGGTACGGCCTATTTATCCGCCTTTTATATGGGCTATGCTATCATGGTTCTACCAGGTGGTATCTTAGCGGATCGCATTGGTTATCGTTACACCATTTTGGTAAGCTTACTTGCCATGGCAGTTATTACGGCATTGATGAGTACTATAGATAATTACACCTATGGATGGGTATTACGTTTCTTATTAGGTATTGTATCTGGTCCGGTACAAGCATCTTGTTTAAGTGCTATTGGGGATTACTTTGGGCCTAATCAACGTGGTGCAGCCGTGGGTATCTTCATGTCCTGCACATCCCTTGGATTGACCACTGTAAACCTTTATGCACCATATGTGGCAACTAACTATGGTTGGCAAAATGCATTCCTTTTAACAGCAGTATTACCAATCCTTGTTTTCATTCTAAGCTACTTTACGGTTCGTAAGCCAAGTGCTGAGATTTTAGCTCAACGAGAAGCAGAGGTGAGTGCTGCATCTGCTCATATAGGGGAAAAGACTTCTTTAAAGGAAAACTTGTTACATGTTTTGAAGAATCGCAATATTTGTTGTCTTGCCTTTGCAGGCTTCTTTGCTACCGGTGCTACTTGGGCCGTGGCGCAATGGTCAAACTTGTACATGGTTAAACAGCTCGGCGTTAATGCCATCTATGCAGGCCATGTAATGTCTGCCTTTGGTTTAGCCGCGCTTATTGCGAAACCGACTATCGGTATTTTGTCCGATATATTACCGATTAAGAAGAACCATTTGGTGGCGCTTGTTATGTTCTTATTTGCACCAGCATTGATCCTCTTTGCGAGCACCACAAATCCAGATATGCTCTTTATAACAGGTCCAATTCTTGGTATTGGTGCTTTCATGCATAGTGCTTTAACAAATGCTCTCGTAATTCAATCTGCAGCACCTCATTTACGCGGTACAACTGCAGGCTTTGTAAACTTGTTTAATCAGATCGGCGTTATGTTGGCACCTATGATTTTAGGTAGCATGTTAACAGCTACAGGCAGTTATCAATCTGCATTGATGACCCTTGCCATTGCACCAGTTATCGGTGCTATTGCATTGTTCTTTGTACGTCTTAAATAATGTGAAAGCATCATACAATAGGTTCCTCTGATTGTATAGAAACAAACAAAATATGAAACAAAAGAGACTGAATTAGCTCTCCTAATGAACTGCACCCCAAAAATTGGACACAATTTTTGGAGGTGCAATTCAAAATAGGGGACAGTTCAGTCTCTTTTTATACGTTACGAGTAACTATATTTTTTGATTATGGTTTTTGCGGTGCATGATAATCAGGTTGAGGTCTCCAATCACTCATAGGTGTATTTGGATCGGGCATGTCCAGATTTTGAATGTCGAGAATCCAATCACTAGGTCGAGGCCCTAGTGGAGGCGGTGCTGGAACGGGTCCATACATACCTAATTTAGAAGGAAATAGCCGTGGTTGATTAGATGTATAAGGAGATTCTAATTGATTTAGCGGTTTATAGATACCTTCTGGTGGCTGAACTCCAAATAATGGCCTACCTTCTGTTGGAGCCGGTGTACTTAATGGTTTATATGGACGAGGTGGTACGTATGGGTTCTTAGATGTATAGGTAATACGCTCTAATTCCAATGCATTATGTAAAATAAATTGACCTATTTCAGCTACAGGAGAACCCTTTGTAGCGACGTGAGCACCTGTAGATAGAACAGAACGTTGATTGTTAGCAGTTCCTATAGGTGCGCCATTTACTTGGTAGAATTTCGCCGGTGCTACATGCCAATCCATGAGGTAAATATCTTTAGATGTGTTACCACGATGGTATGTATAATTAGTTGAATAATCAGCAATAATATTCTGCTTTTTATAGAGACTAATTGTACGAGCATGAAGCGTACTATATGTAGGACCTGACTGTGCTAGACTAAGTGTACTTAAGTCGATATACACAGTCTCCGAAGGGCTATTATAAGCAACTTGGTATTGAGTAGGCTTGTTCTCTAATTCATATTGTGAAATCGCACTAGCTGATTGTAATGTTGCTAATGCTAGTATTAAAAAGGGATATAGTTTTCTCATCTTTGACCTCTCTTATGTGGAATTAGTATACCATAGTCAAACATGTAATTCTATAAAAAATGCATATAAAAATCCATAGTATGTATATTGTATATAATTGTCATTTTGTTATATGATTAATGCATAGTACAGGAGGTCTAGATATGGAAATTATCTGTTTTGGCGATAGCATCACCCGCGGTTATGATGTGCCTTATGGACAAGGTTGGGTTGAAATTTGTGATGCATCTATAGAGGGTGTACATTTTACAAATTATGGTGAAGACGGCTGCTCCGTTCAGGGCATGATTTATAACATTGAAAAATGGCTACCTACAGCTGTAGCTAATTCAACGCGTCATATCTTCTTAATGTGTGGTACTAATGATATCTTACAAGGTCGAGATAGTACATATGTGTTCAAGACCTTGGTGAAAGCTATTGAACTAGCGAGCACAAAGGGGAAGGTTATTATTGGTTTAGAAACACAAATCGATAGTGATATGGATGGACTCGACATTGTAGTGAGAGAGGTCAATGAACAACTGAAAGCCTATGCTGCAGAGCATGATTTAAAGGTTATAGACTTTTATACAACATTATACGAAGCGGATCAAATCGGCCAAATTGTCTTTGCCGGTGAAGTACATCCTAATGCACGAGGCTATCGTTTGATGGCTTATAAAGCGTTAGAAGTATTTACAAGATTATCGTAAAAAAATAAATCTAAGAATTCAATTGGTAAGATGCATAAAAAGAATTCAATTGGTAAGATGCATAAAAAAGCCCCGAATGAGATATCTCATTCGGGGCTTTGGTGATTTATATAGTCTTCATGTGTGAAGGTTTATAGACTTCACGTTATAGTTAATTCGTAACGAATTATAGTTAGAATTAGCGAGTACGTGCGTTAGATACGCGAGCGGATTGTGCAATTGCGTATGCAGTACCTTTAACTAAATCGTAAGTATCAGCAGTGTTGCCAGATACTGTTACAGCTGCTACAGTGTCGTCAGTTACTGCGAACAATGCAGTTGCGTAAGGGTGTTGTGCACCGTTTGGAACTGTTACAGCACCAGATTTAACAACGATGTAACGGTTGCCGTTGTTGAATACGTCGTAATGAGCAGCTTGTTTTACACCATCATAGCTTTCATTGTAAGCGAACAATGCAGCTACTTCACCGCCTGCTACTTGACCAGTTTGTTGCATGGAACGCAATTTAGCAGCTGCTACAGCTGTTGGTTGAGTCATGTTAACAGTGATACGCAAGGAGTTGTTGTTTACAACTGCTTCAGTGATTACGTTTGTAGAGAATACATTTGCAACGCCGTCGCCAGCACGGTTGTAGGAGCTAGCAGTTTTCACTTGGTAGCCGTTAGTGTATGCAGGCAAGTCGTAAGTGTAAGATTTGCCGTTCAACAACAAGTCGAATGCGTTTAATTGGTTAGTTTTATAACGGGAAACATATGCACTGCCGTTACCATTAGCTGTTACGGAAGTTACAGTTTCTTGGTATACAGGTTGGTAGCTAGGTGCGATAGGATCCATGATTTGAAGACCTACAGCTGTTGTTTGAGGTGCTACGAAAATTGGATCGCCCAATTCTTTAGATACAGGCATTTGTTGAGCCATGTCACCTGCTGTGTAAGGTACCGCTGGTAATGGTTTGTAACCAGGGCGTGGTGCACTTGTTACATAACCAGATTGGTACGCTGGTGTAGCTGCTTGAGGTGCAGCGTAAGTATATTGCTCAGCTGCAGCGCGTTCGTAAGCGCGTGCATTAGCATCAACAGATGCTGCGAAAGCAGAGAAAGACATAGTTGTAGCTGCGAATACTGCGAAAGCAGCTGCTAAATGTTTTTTGTTCATAATAGTTCACTCCTAAATACATGATTTTTACAAATAACACAAATACTAACATGTATTATATATGAAATTCTGTTAATTGTAAATAAAATATAAATTTTTTTCTTAATTATAAACAAATATAATCAAATGAGTCAAATTTTGTACAATTAGCTTAAATTAACCCCAGAATTAAGCACAGAATATCATATTACTATATAATAGTATTTATGTATAATGACATTATTATATCGAAAAAAATAGTTTTAGGCTATACCTAAGAACAAGAAATATATAAATAAGATGAAATTTGTGGATTATATAAATTATATAAATTGAGATGGTGAAAGTTTCACTAGGGAGGTCTCATGAGTATTAGCGTCTATTATGGACGAGCTGGATCTGGTAAGACACGTGCCGTATATGAACGGATACGTCAAGTCATGACCGATTGTCCAGGGGAACCCATAATCTTACTCGTTCCTGAGCCAGCTACATATCGGGTGGAGAGGGAACTTGCTGAATTTATGCCTGAAAAAGGCTTTACTACGGTCCGTGTCGTAGGTTTTGGTCGTTTGGGGTACCAAGTATATCAATCCATAGGCTCCAAAGGGGCCGGTCAATCAAGCTTATCTAGCTTTGGCCGGTCGATGTTGTTGCGCCTTGTTATGAAACGAAAACAAAAGGAGCTAGGTCTCTTAGAACAGGCTACAAAACGTCCTGAGTTTTCTTCTGTATTGCAACAGCTCTTCTCTGAGTTTCGCGCATTCCGAGTCGGTCCTACAGACCTAGAACGTGGAGCGGAGTCTGTAAAAAATAAAGTATTACAAAAGAAATTGCGCGAGCTTGCCATCTGTATGGCTGCCTACGAGGAGGAAATCAGTCGTCATGGAGAGCGCGACATCGATCCAATTATGGAAATCGTTGAGGCTTTGCCTCAATCTCCTCTGATGGAAAATAGCCATGTCTTTATCGATGGCTTCCATTGGTTTACACCTACACACTACGAGTTGATTTATACCTTGTTTGATTTGGCTAAGGAAGCGGTTATTACCATCGACTTGCCAATGGCTCCAAAGGCTTTAAATATTGCACGTCGAGGGGAACATCTCTTTAGCCGTCCTTTAGAGATTTACGATACTTTAGTGGCTCGTTATGGATCTAGAATTAACTGGATTGGATTTGATGGTAAACGGGGGCCTCACATCGTACAAGAATTAGAAGCGAATTACTTTACTAGCCCTAGTAAGCAAAATTCTACTGACACTACTGTTCCACTCATTCGTGGTTACAACCGAGAACGGGAAGCCGATGCGGTGGCTCGTCGTATTTTAGCCTACGTAGAGTCCTCTCCAGAGGCTCGATACCGTGATGTATGCATCATGCTTCGTGAGTCGGAAACGTACGGAGATACCTTAGAGAAGGTCTTCGGTCGTTATGGTATTCCGCATTTTATCGACCGCCAGCGGCCTATGAAAAATCATCCATTAGGCGAATTGTTGACGGCTCTCTTTGATATCGTGCGTCATAGTTACAGTCGAGACAGCATGTTCTTATTGCTTAAAACAGACTTGATGCCCCTTACCCGTGAGGCTGTAGATGAATTAGAAAACTACGTACTCGAGTTTGGTATTGACCATTATAAATGGGAACGTGAAAGCTGGCCGTATTTACGGGGCTTCCATGATGGCCAAGATGAAGAGAGTCATTCAGATGCACCGCGTAGAGCTCGTGTCAACCAAGCGAGACAAACCATTATGGATATCCTATCCCCATGGTTTGACTTTGCCGCTCATAGCGAAGGACATACGGGCGCTGAGTGGGGTGCGCAGCTGTATGGTTTGTTAGAAACCTTGCAAGTGCCACAGCGTCTCTATGAATGGGCACAAGACGCTGAAACGGTGGGGGATCAAGAGTCTAAAGCCAGCCATGAACAGATGTATAATGCTGTTATCTCTTTCATAGATGAAATCTCTATGGTCATGAAGGATGAAGTGTTGACCCTAGATGAGATGATGTTGCTCCTAGAAGAAGGCTTGAGCGATGTCAATTATTCCATGATTCCTCCGTCCTTAGATCATGTGGTAATCACTACCATCGAACGTGGTTATAGTCAATGGTGGCCTAAGGTGTTCGTCATGGGCCTCAATCAAGGCGTATTCCCACAAAGCATGGGCGATGAAGGTCTTATCAAGGATAAGGAACGCCAAGAGTTAGCCGATGCAGGTATTACCCTTGCTGAAGGTGCTTTGCCGAAGGCTTTCAACGAAAATTTCCTATTATACCTAGCCATGACGCGAGCATCCGATTCCTTGACGCTGTCCTATGCAAGCTCTGGCGAAGATGGAACCGGCCTTGAGCCATCCCTCGTGGTGAAACGACTAGAATCCCTTGGTTATGTAGATAAGGCGGTAGATATTCCCCTCTCCATTGCACCTGATACTGAGTCGGATTATGTATGGAGACCTTTACAGAGTTTGTCCCTGTTGTCTGAGCGCTGGGGCGCCCTCTTTAGTGGGCATGAGGTCAATCCATTGTGGTGGGGCCTCTATAACTGGGCTCGTGAAAGTGACACCTACCGTCCTCGTTTAGGGGAGGTGTCTCGTGGTATTCGAGATAATAATGATGTGCCGGTCATTACGAAGGATTTAGTGAATGGATTGTTCCTATCTAAAGGCTATATGTCTGGTTCTGTAACGCGTCTAGAGAGATATCAGCAATGTCCATTCAAGTTCTATGCTCAATATGGTTTAAAACTAGAACCGCGTCGTGTACGCTCCTTTGGTGCTCCTGAAATTGGTACATTCCTCCATGCTAACCTAGAGCGTTTAGGTAATTATCTATTAGATAACAATAAACAATGGCGTGACCTTAACGAAGAGGATCAACATTACTTGTGCCGTACGGTAGCGGAAGAAATTTTACAAGAAAATCAGGGCGGCGAGGAAACGAGCGATGCCTACCAAAAGGCAATCGAGCAGCGTGTACAAAGAACATTACATGTGACGGTAGATCGCCTTGTGGAGTGGTCCAAGCGCAGTGATTTTGATACGAAATACTTAGAGCAAGATTTTGGCCGTCAAGGCAGCTGGGAGCCGATTCGGGTACCCCTTGGGGAAGACCGTTATTTACGCCTCATCGGTCAAATTGACCGTATCGATGAATATACAAGGGATGGTCAAACCTATGGCATGGTTATTGACTACAAATCGGGCGGCGCACATGTGACGGCCCAAGATGTATACTATGGCCTTAAATTGCAGCTTATGACCTATCTATTGGCGTTAGAATCTGCTTACGGTAAAACGCAAGGCGAATCTATAGCTCCCGCGGCTGTGGTGTATTCCTATGTGAAGAACCCTAAAATTCCTGCCGATGCTCCTATATCTTATGAAGATGCAGTATCTTTAGCTAAGGAAAGCGACGCGTGGAGAAATAGTGGGTACTTCTCAGACGATGTTGAGTTGTTGACGCATATTGATAATAAGTTCTTATCCTATGGTCTTAAACAAGGCCCATATGTGCCAATTGCAACGACGAAAGATCAAACCATTTCTAGGAATGATTTGCGCAAGGTTAAGAATCCAGGTGAATTTGATGTGATGTGCCGCTACACCAATCATGTAATGGCTGACATCGGCCGCCATATTGGGGACGGTCAATTCCCAATTCAACCTTACCAGTTACATAAGAATAGATCTTGTACATACTGTGATTACAATACTGTATGCCGTTTTGACTCTAGTCGAAATCGATATAATTATTTGTCTAAACTGTCCGAAGCTGATGCGTTAGAACGGATGAAAGAGGCTCTAAACGACGGAAATAACAGTAGCGATAGAAATAATAGTAACGAAGGAGGTGAAAACCATGGGTGTTAAATGGACGCCAGAGCAGGAGTCTGCCATCATAGCTCCTAAGGACTCGTCCTTAGATAATCAAACCTTACTAGTAGCGGCTGCGGCCGGTTCAGGTAAAACGGCAGTTCTTGTAGAGCGTATTATTACGCGTCTTAAAGACATGGATAACCCGTTATCCGTTCAAGAGCTCATGGTTGTAACCTTTACGAAGGCGGCAGCTCAAGAGATGAGCGCTCGTATTGGTCTTGCTTTGGCGAAAGCCATGGAATCCACCGAGGATGCAGCCATGCAAGAGCGCCTTGAACGACAGCTTAATCTGTTGCCATCTGCTCATATTTCTACATTGCACTCATTCTGCCAATGGGTGATTCGGTCTTACTTTTACAAGCTCGATATTAACCCTACTGCTCGCATCGGTAACGAAGCAGAAATGGCATTGTTACAACAAGAGGTATTAGCTGATTTATTGACTAAATCTTACGAAGAAGGCCTTTATAATATCTATGAATTAGCGGATTTCTTCAGTGATGATAAATCGGATGCAGGCTTAACGGCGAAGATTATGTCTTTATATAACTACGCTATGTCTCTTGCTAATCCTGATGGATGGTTACGAAAAGCCTTAGAGCCTTATAAAGAGGCCATGACTGTAAATCCCAGTGAGACCCTATGGGGCCAATATATGTGGGATCAACATGTAGCTGTTATTGACCGTATTCGCGAGCGCTTAGAACGGATGGAACAAATCTTGCTCGATCCAGTAGGGCCTCATAAATGGCAAAATATTTATGATAACCAACTAGCCGCACTAAGCATGCTTTCAGGGGCTGAAACTTGGGACGATATGGGGGAAGCTTGTAAACATACGGATACCTTTATAAAAGACCGCTTTAATAAACTTGGAGAAGAGGTTGACCCTAGTTTACAAGCAGAGTTTAAATCTTTAGGTTCCCAAAATAAAGATGACCTTAAAGCGATGCAAGCTGCTGTATTCACAGTGCCGGAAGCTACCTTACAAGAGCAGTTCAAGGCTCAATATCCAATCATCGAAGGTTTAGTAGAGCTCACGATTGCGTTCCATAAGGCGTATCGGGATATGAAACAAGAGCAAGGTATCATGGACTTTAGTGACTTGGAGCATCTATGTTTAGCTCTTCTTGTTGAGCCGGGCACAGAGGATGATCCTCAGCCGTCTGATGTAGCGAAGGAACTGCAAGATACTTTCAAGGAAATCATGGTCGACGAATACCAAGATACGAACGGCGTACAAGAGACGATTATCAATTTGATTTCTCGCGTCGATAATCGGTTCTACGTAGGGGATGTGAAACAAGCGATTTATAGCTTCCGTATGGCGGACAGTTCTCTATTTATGGAGAAATACAATACCTACGGCGGTACTGATGCGGTAGAACGCCGTATCGACCTAGCAAAGAACTTCCGGTCTCACGAAAATATTTTGGCCGCTACGAACTTCTTGTTCTACCAAATTATGACAGAAGAGGCAGCGGAGCTCAATTATACGGAGGCGGAATCCCTTATTCCTGGCCGAATCGTTGAGGATGCACCGGAGGATTGGATTGGAGGAGACGTGGAATTGCAGCTCCTCGATGTGAGTAAGGATACCCTCAGTGCTAGTGAAAGCGATGAAGATGAAGGGGATGACCCTGAGAATAACGAGCGCGAGTTAGATTTCATTATTCAAAAGATTAAGGAGATTCACGCTACTAAGAAGAAGGTGCAAAATCCAGATGGTACCTTCCGCCAAATTGAATGGCGTGACTTTGCTATTTTGCGTAGGTCTTTGGCTGGTTGGGGAACTCGTGCCGTAGAGGCCATGCGCCAAGCAGGCATCCCTGCGGTGGTAAACGAACGGGATGGTTACTTTGAAGCCCAAGAAATTCAGCTTTTACTAGCGTTGTTATCCATCATAGATAATCCTGAACAAGACTTGCCGATGGCAGCGGTATTGCACTCGGGATTAGTTGGGCTTGATGCCAATGAACTAGGTGCGTTGCGCCTGTCTGGTGAGGGTTCTCTGTGGTCTCTCATGCCTGCTTATGCAGAAGAGGTACAAGATGAGCGCTTATTATCCTTTATTGGACATATGGAGCGTTGGCGTACCTTGTCACGTCGTCACGGTGTGACCGATTTATTGTGGGATATTTACGAATCCCAAGATTACGTAAACTATGTAGGGGCTATGCCGAATGGCCTTGTACGTCGAGCAAATGTGCTTGCCTTATATGACCGTGCTAAAGGGTATGAAGCCTCTGGATTCCGGGGGCTCTTTAGATTCTTGCGCTTTATTGAAAGCTTGCGCGACAGTAATCAAGATATGCCTCTTGCTAATGTAGTAAGTGAAGCGGACAATGTGGTACGCCTCATGACCATCCATAAGAGTAAGGGCCTTGAGTTCCCTGTTGTATTCCTATCTGGGATGCAAAAGAAATTCAACATGATGGACCTTCGGTCAGAGCTCCTCATCGATAAGAACGCAGGCCTTGGCTTAAAGGGATACTTCCCAGATATTCGAGTATCCTTCCCAACTATGCCGTGGTTCTACGTGAAAGACGTAAAAGAAGCAGCCCTCAAAGCAGAGGAACAGCGTATTCTCTATGTAGCCTTAACACGGGCACGAGATAAGCTGATTATGACAGGTCATTTTAAAGGCTTTAAGAATGCTAAAGGTAAGTTGAGTACCTTAGGTGAACTCATTAAAAATGCAGCGTCAGTAGAAGGTCAACAATTGCCGACGGATATTATCACCCAAGCTAATACGTATCTAGAATGGTTAATTATGGGCTTTACCCGTCATTTAGACGGTGGTAATCCATTGCGCGTAGCCATTGAGTACGAAGGACCGACCTATTTTGATTTACCAGATAAAAAATGTCGCATCAAGGTCGAAATCCACGATGGCTCTCTCTACGGTGACCTCGATTATAAGGCAGATATCGATGAAACTACCATCAATAAGGTACGCGAATTACAAGCTGTTAATTCCGTGGAACTGCCACAGGAAATCGAAGACCGCTTCAACTATAGTTATCCGTACAGCGACGCTACGCGGCGCACGGCTAAGATTTCCGTCAGCGAATTGAAACGACGATTCCAAGAACGGGAACTTGAAGCAGGCACTATTGATACTTTGAACGAACCGATTATAACGGTAGATACAGGGGTTAAACGAGCCATTTCAGATGCAATCTTAGGTCAAGCTATTAAGCTAGATCCAAAATCATCTGTAAATGTTGAGGCGAAGAATATCAATGCTGCTAGTTTACCAATTACGGAGGCTTCAGATGTAACTGTTTCATCCGACGAATTGGCTAATTCCGTATTCGGCCGCAAGCCGCAAGCATTACAGTCCGAAGAGGATGTGTTGACAGGGGCTCAATGGGGTACCTTGATGCATGAGGCCATGCAATGGCTTCCTCTTGCGCAGTATACTCAAGCTTCTTTAACAAAAGAGCTTGATGCACTCGTAACGAAAGGGACTTTCACAGAGGAAGAACGAAATTTATTAAGCGATACAAGTTTGTATAAATTTTTTAGTTCTGATCTTGGGAAACGTCTCATCAACGCTAAGCGTATCGAACGAGAATTGCCGTTTAGTATGCTTTTTGAAGGAAAACGCGTATACGATACCTTAGAGGACGGTGAAAATCTATTCCTCCAAGGTATTATCGATACTGCCTTTGAAGAGGACGGTGAATGGGTTCTTGTAGATTACAAGACGGACCGCGTCAAATCTGGGGAAGACCTCATCAAGCGCTATAAAATACAAATGGACCTCTATAAAGAGGCCTTGCAACGATTGACAGGGATGCCTGTGAAAGCATGTTATATCTATAGTTTCCGTTTGCATGATGCTATCATCATAGACTAGCCTTTGTAAGTCTATGCTTAACTTAGTGCTATGCATGAGAAATATGCAGGGACGTAGGTATTTCCTATAAGGTAATGAACATAAAAAAGCTCTCTATTCTTGAATAGAGAGCTTTTATGTTATAGATTGTTATATAGTTTTGTCCTGTAGATTTCTCTACAATTTATTAGATATGTGGTAGTATAGGCAAATTCAAAGCCTTTTTCTTTTTGTGTTTTGCTGGGGCAAATACTTTTAGAACCCGTGGCAATACTTCGATATCTACTGGCATGGATGGGCCTTGGTCGCCATCCATATTAGTAGGTAAATCACCGATATTAGATAATAGCTCAATATGAGCCTTTTTCACAGTTAGTGTTGTTGTATAACGGGAGTTGTAGATGGCACCACTAATGATAAGTGGCAATACGCTGAGTATATCGAGGATGAAGTATTCCTTGAATATTATGATGCGCATATAACCATCATCTACAGATGCTTCCGGCATGAAGCGTTCAAAGCTAGATACTACATTGGTGAGCAATGCAAGAACGAGTGGGGATTTACAGATAAAATCATCATTCTCTGTTTTGATGCGGTATGTGTAGTCCTTTGTTGTAAATAAGGCTTGCCCTGCGCGTAAGAAGTAGGCTAGAGGGCCCAAGATGCTCTTTTCCTTTGGGGTAACCTCTTCGATTACCTTTGGAATAACACCGGCTGCGATATTATTGCAGAAATATTTGTTGTTACAACGACCGATATCAATGGTACGTGTTTGATTGATATCAATACGTTTGATCGCCTGTGTTGGATTCTGATGAATACCAAGGGCACGAGACATATCGTTTACAGTACCAACAGGAATGAAACCAAAGGTAGATTTAAAGCCACCTTGGGCAATACCATTAACGGTTTCATTTACGGTGCCGTCACCACCCATGCAGAACACAGCATCGAATCCGCGTTCGCAAGCATCCTTTGCGAAACGTGTAGCATCGCCTTCACCAGTAGTAAATTTGACCTCAATCGTTTCAAACAAGGTGCTCAATTTCCATTGTAAATCGAGGGCATAGCGACGTGCCGCACCGCCACCTGATACAGGATTTATGATAACTAAACAACGGCTCATGGTACAACTTCCTTACTTTCAAAAATGAGATATAGCTATTATCTATCGTTAAATTGACAGTCTTAGATGTGAGCTCTATAATTATACTATATGTACTAAATCACATATAACATATTTATTCAAAATACAAAATATATCGTACAATATATATCGTACAATATATATCGTACAATATATTATACTCATTTTAGCCGTTCTTTGAAAGTACGAATGAGTTGACGGGATATAAGATTAGGGGATATTAATGGGACGACAAGATTCTAAAGATAAATACAAATTGTCCGCTGTGGACTCCATTGAAAGATTACCACTTAGTGAACAAGTTTATTTAACATTAAAAACAGCTATCTTAACAGGCGAATTGATGCCACAAGAAAAGCTTAACGAAGTAAAAATTGCAGAACAATTGCAAGTGAGTGCTACACCTGTTCGCGAAGCATTCCGTAAATTGGCTAAAGACAATCTCGTAGTTATTGTTCCTTGGAAGGGTGTTACTGTAAAGGCGGATACTCCTGAAGAGATTATTGCATTGTATCAAGTGCGTGAAGTAATGGAAGGCCTTGGGGCGCGACTTTGTGCCCGTCATGCAACTGATGAACAAATTAAAGAGTTGCGTGAAATTTGTAAAGAAATGCATGAAATTGAAGAGGCTACAGAACGCGTTGAAGTAAACAGTCGTTTCCATACTATGATTGCTCATTATTCTGGTAATGAACGCGTTGTAGAATACTTAGCGAGCTTCCGTGAACGCGTTAACCGCGACATGTACATTAGCTCTTTTAATGCAGTGCGTACCCATGATTGCGACGATGAACATGATCATATCGTAGATGCTATTGAGCGTCATGATGAAGTGGCAGCAGAAACTGCTATGCGTCAGCATATCAACAATGCATTTATCTTCAAAAAAGCAAATGCTGAAGTGCAACACAAAAAACTTAATGAAGTATAATGCCTATTGTTGGCATGCTTTATGAAAGGCTCCGCCGTTGGCGGGGCCTTTTCTGTACGAGCGTTAACACTGTATTTGATTAGCTTAACTTAGCTTTGGCTTAACTTTAGTTAGCGCACTGTTCCTCGTATGACTTAGAAATTCTAATCGTTTATAGTGTGACGTAAGATGAGCATTGCAACTTTTATAATCTATAATACGCAACCTTACAAGCTGAGCTACATCAATTTGGAATGCTTGAGCGATTTTAAATAAAATTTCTAAAGACATGCCGGATATGCCTGTGCCACACTCTAGCTTACTCAGATAACTGCGACTAATCCCAACGTGGCGTGCTAGCTCGTGTTGGGACATATTTAGAGATATGCGAATGTTGGCAATTTTATGACCTAAACACACATATTGATGTTGTAAAAATGGGTCTTCGTAGGTATTTATTCGCAGCTCAGTTAACGGTGTTGTTGCAGGTTTCATAGGGATTCCTTTCTTTTCCCTGCTCTCTAAATATAGTATACTGAGACTGTTGGTCGTTGACTAATATAGAAAACTAGATATTTATCGGTTATTTCAGATAATTACACGGATTGTGAAAATCGTAGGATACTACTGTAAGTATAGGAGGCAATATGGAAAAATACATTGCAGTTGCCATTGGTGGCGCAGTTGGTGCGTTGTGTCGCATGGCTCTTGGCGAATGGGTTATGACAAAGGTGAGTTCCTTTCCATATGGAACGGTTGTAGTAAACCTCATTGGTTGCCTTATTATTGGCCTTGTACTAGGTCTATATATGCAAAAGCCAGATTTATCGCAGTTGGCGAGGTTCTTCCTCGTTGTTGGTGGACTTGGTGCATTTACAACATTTTCTACCTTTGCCTTTGAAATGTTACAACTCATGATGGCTGAGTCTTATGTACAAGCTTTATTCTATGGCTCTGTACAAGTTGTAGGGGGCTTAATCCTTTGCTGGATTGGTGTGCTACTTGCGCGTATACTCGGTGCAATCTGATCTTACTGAATAAGGTGACTTGAGTTACAGCATAAATACATCTATTTTTATATGATTATTTGGTAAGATACATAGAATTGTTAGAACATACATTATATAGAGTTCAGAATTTAAAGTTTGAAGAAAATTTTGAGTATAATACATTACATAGAATTCTAGATTATAAAGGGAGATATTATGAAATCCATTAGAACACAAGATGCCGTAGGGCATGCATTAATACATGATTTAGTACGCATTGTCATAGGAGAGGTGAAAGATACGCCATTCCGTCGTGGCCATGTTATTACGGAAGAGGATATTCCGAAATTACTAGACCTTGGTAAAGAGCATATCTTTGTGATGGAACCTGAGGATGAAGGATTCTTGCACGAAGAGGACGTGGCACGTGCTTTGTACAATATGGCAGGTGGCGAAAATATGCACGCTGGACCTATGGCGCAAGGTAAAATCGAAGCTATTGCGGACGTAGACGGTCTCTTTAAAGTTGATGTGGATCGCTTACATGCTATTAATAGTATTGGCGAGCTTACTATTGTAACGAGATTTAATAATACACCGGTGAAAGTAGGCGATAAATTAGCGGGCATGCGTTGTATTCCATTGTTATTAGAGGAACAACAAGTGGAGGATGCAAAGAAAATTGCTAATGGCAAGCCTTTACTTAATGTAAAACCATTCGTACGCAAAACAATGGGCATTGTTACTACAGGTTCCGAAGTATTTGAAGGCCGCATTAAAGATGCTTTCACCCCAATCATTGAGGAACGTTGTGCAGAGTTTGGTGTAAATAAAGTAGCCCATGAAATCGTAACGGATAATACAGACGATATTGTGGCGGCCATCGACAAGGTAAAAGCAGCTGGTGCTGACATTATTTTTTGTACCGGCGGCATGAGCGTTGACCCTGACGATTTAACACCAGGGGCCATTAAACGTTATGCAGATCGCGTAGTGACATACGGATTACCTGTATTGCCAGGTTCTATGGTTTGTATTGCGTACTGTGCAGATGGTACACCGATTCTTGGCGTTCCGGGTGGCGTATTATTTAGCAAACCAACGGCATTTGATGAAATTTTGCCACGCCTCGTAGCAAATGATGAAATTACTAAAGAAGACTGCATTCGCATGGGGCATGGTGGATTCTTGGGATAATCCTTTTATGGAACATCTAAAAATTGTATAAGTCCATACAAAAAGCTGGTAGATATCTACCAGCTTAATTTGTTAATGCCATTATATTATTAAAATGATTTTTTCCCTAGTGTAGGATGGCTACAACGTTTTAATGTAAGGGTGTCAATCATGTGGACTGCTTCGTCCAACGTAATGTCCTCACGCTTTGTCGGTGTTTCGAGGACAGCCAAAGGATGGTCAGTGCCTACCTCACCAGAGGGCAAGTAAATATATTCTTGGTTGATAGTATCACCAAAGATATATCCCGCTTGTAAATGTTCTTTATGAATGCGACTCATGGTCTCTCCTTACATAATTTCTTTCAGTCTAAAGTCTAGGTAATCTGCAGACACTAGCTCTAATTTAGTAGAACCAAATTCCTTTGGAATGCGCTTAAAGGATATTTGATCGTGTAAATGACCAAAGATACAAGTATCTACATTGTATGTCTCCATGAGTGCTGTAAAGCCTGAAGGAGTGTTGGACTCATTGAGCGGAGGATAGTGCAACAATAACAATTTTGTTACTGGTGTGTTGTGTATGTCTATTATTAATGGCTCTGTCATTTCAGAACCTGTTGTATCCTCTTTAGTTTTAGCTGTGATTTCTTCTATCAGTGATTTCACAGCTGCATCCATTTCTTGCAGCGCTGCTTCGGTACGCATCAGTTCTCTATCGTAAATGGATTGGTCTGTTTCTGGTATGAAATGGGAGTCTCCAGGGCAGAGGTAGGCGCGTGTTCCACCAAAGGCAATAATGCGAGGGCCTTCTTCTGTTTGAATAAGCTGTGCGGTACCATGACCTTGCAAGAAGGTGATAGCATCGCCCATGAGATTTCTCATCTTGTTAGCGGAGGCCCACCAGTAGTCGTGATTGCCTCGAATCATATATTTCTTACCCGGCATGGATGCAATTTCTTGTAAGTCGCAAGCCGCTTCATCTAGGCGAAGAGCCCAACTCATGTCACCTACGAGAAAGACTATATCTTCATCTGTTACATGGTCGATCCAATTTTCTTTGATGCGGCTCCAGTGGTTATCCCAATGGGGACCAAAAATATCCATCGGCTTCGTCGGAGGATTGCCAGATAGATGGAGATCGCCGATGGCAAATACTTTCATAAACATCCTTTCAAATATATCAAAATTATTTAGATACAATATGTATAAGTAAAACTATTTTGAAGCGTGGAAGTACGGCGCAATGTCTTGAATGATTTTTGCAGCTCGTTCTTCGTCGCAAGTTTGAGGAATTTTGTAACCCACGTAAAGTGGTGTTGTGACATAACGGGCTACTACCTTGATGTAGTCGTAGCCGTTCTCAAGATTATATACAAAATAGTTATAGGACTGGCTGTAATTGGCGATGCTGCGCAATACATAACGCAATACCTGTTGTAAACGCAATGCAACGGAGCGAACCGGGGCATCTGGCTTGAAGCGAATATTGTACTCAAAGAAGCCAATGATAGGCTGCGTGGACAAGGTGATGCGCACATCTTGATCTTCATGCAAGAGCCAGCCTTCCATATTTTGAGCTGTAATATCTTCGTGGTAATCGTAATCTTCAAGGCCTATGATTTGGCTGTGAGGATGACGAATGGAACCGCCAGACATGTATCCGTGATTTTTGAAGAACAGTACAGATTTGAACTCTTTCCGATCTCGTGTTTCACGCCATTTATCTAGGCCGAATTGGAGAATACGGGCTGCTTCATCAGCAGGCAAGGTGGAAAATTCGCCTTCGTCCGTTTCCGTTTCAATAATAACCGTCGGCCATGTTTTATCTAGTACAGGATATTTGTTCATGAGCCAAATGATATGACCTGAAGTATCTAGGATATCCGTTAATTTTGAACGATCACAGAAGGGGCAGCGCACTTCTTCGTTCCGAATATTAACAGGCTTTGTGCGCCCTAGTGCGATGTTAAATCGTAGTGGTTTATTCATCATGTGCCTCCTTCCGTATAAGAAAATCTATACTCTTAATCATACCATAATTAGCCCATTCGTACATGAAATAATGGTATAATAATAGGGTATTATTTTAACGATTGAGGAGGCCTTATGAAACCGACGACGCTCGTATTTCCTATTGATGAACAAAATCGCATATTGCTAGGTCGTAAGAAACGTGGTTTCGGGGCTGATAAATATAATGGATTTGGTGGTAAACTCGAGGCTGGTGAAAGCTTCCGAGACTGTGCTATCCGTGAGTTGTTTGAGGAATCTGGCCTTCATGGTCGCTCGGAAGATTTAGAATGTGTGGCTGCTTTTGATTTTCAATTTCCCTTTGATGAAAGTTTAACACATGTTGGTTATGTGTATTTTTTGCGTACTTTCACAGGCAATGTAGAGGAAACCGACGAGATGGAGCCTCATTGGCTAACGGTCGATGAAATTCCCTATGAGCACATGTGGGATGGTGACCGCCAATGGTTGCCAATGCTGCTAGAAGGCAAGAAGTTAAAAGGGCCTATCGTATTTGGCCGAGACAACAGTACGGTAGATAAGATGGAATTGACCACTGTGGATACCGTTCTTGAAAGCGAACACTTGGCGCGCATTGATCTGTATATTAATGGATAATCTGTACCTTATTGGGTGCAACATATATGCAATAGGCTTGTAATATGCCTATAGTCATGAAAGTGGTACTGGAGTCCTAAGTTTATAATATTTTGAGGTAATATGACTGATAAAAAGAACCCTAAGTGGGTGCCACAGCTGTTGGCGTGGTATGATGTGCATAAACGGGAATTGCCGTGGCGCGATTGTGGAGACCCTTATAAGATTTGGGTGTCCGAGGTGATGAGCCAGCAGACGCGCATTGAGGCGATGAAGCCCTATTATGACAATTGGATGCGTTTATTTCCAACCTTGGAGGACCTAGCAAAGGCCTCTGAGGATGAGGTGGTTCACGCTTGGCAGGGGCTTGGTTACTATAGCCGTGCTCGTAACTTGCGCCTTGGTGTAAAGGACGTCGTGGAAAACTACGGTGGTATTGTGCCCCGTGACCGCAAGACGATGGAGTCCTTGAAGGGCGTAGGATCTTATACAGCTGGAGCTGTGCTATCCATGGCGTACAACGAACCAGAGGTAGCTGTAGACGGCAATGTACTGCGCATTTACGCTCGTTTATATCGCATCTTTGATGATATTTTGAGCACTAAAGGTAAGAAGGCTATAACTGCTATTGTAGAGGAAACATTACCTCACGATCGGCCTGGTGATTTTAACCAAGCCTTAATGGATTTTGGCTCTGCCGTGTGCATTCCAAAAACTCCGCGCTGTGGAGAATGCCCTATTGTAAACATGTGCGAAGCATACCAACATAAGGATACGGACAAATTACCTGTGCGTATCAAGAAAACGAAGGTTGTAGAGGTGCCTCTATTTGTAGGCATCTTGCAATACGAAGACTATTATCTATTGCATAAACGCCCGAATCGTGGGTTGTTACGGTCCATGTGGGAATTCCCTTCGGTGGAAATGGTATCTGCCTTTGACGAAGGTGAACGAGGCCTTGAAGAATTAGTTAGGGACCTAGGTTTTGAACTAGCTTTACAACCTGTCTTAGTAAAAGAAATAACACATATTTTCTCTCATAGAAAATGGTTTATGAAAGCATTCCGCGGCGATTTGACGTACGCAGGAGATGCTAAAAATATAACAATCGGAGTCATCCAAAAGCAATTGCCAAAGGACTGGATGCTCATCAAGCGCGACGAGTTCGCCGATTATGCTTGGGCAGGTCCTCATGGTAAATTGACGGAGATGGCAAAATAATTTGTAGGAGCAATGAATGAGAATTCTATTTAATATCATTTTTTCTGCTATCCTTGTAATAGGATTGGTAGGATTTTGGGCGCTTTTCCTCAATTTGTGGAAGCCTAAAAAGAAATGGCCTGCTTGGGTGGGTTATATAATTATTATCGGTGCGTGGTTCGCTGCCATCCGATACTATATACTCAATCAAGTGGATCTATACGGAACGATGTATTATCCGTTGATGAATCTATTCCGTACTGAAAGTTACGGTTTTCTCTTTGGCCTATTCTTGGCTATTCCTGTATTCATCGTCCTAGGTTTACTATACTGGGCGGTTAATAAAATTTGGAGCAAAACGCCAGAGGAAAATAGAACAGGCCGTCGCGCCTTCTTTAGAACGGCAGCCACAGTGGTGCCATTAGCAACCATAGGCGGTTCTAGCTATGCAGCCTATGTAGGTCAACATGAGATTGAGGTTACTCATGAAAGCTTCGGTTATACGAACTTACCGCCTGGGTTAAAGGATTATAAAATCGTTCAACTCAGCGATATTCATGTAGGCCCAAGCATCGACTTAGATGACCTTGATGAAATTTTAAAGCTCGCCCTTGTAGAAAAGCCTAATCGTGTTGTTATCACTGGTGATTTAATCGATAAACTGGCTTGGTTGCCACAGGTTTGTGAAAGACTGACAACCTTTGCAAAACAAATTCCAGACGGCGTCGATTTTATATTAGGTAATCATGAGTACCATCACGATGTGAATAAGGTGCTAGACGAACTGAAACATAATACACCGATGAACATCCTTGTGAATAGCAATATTCAAATTATGGGTGGTAAGCAACCTGTATATATTGCTGGTGTTGCGTACGACAATGATCGGGAAAAAGAAAAGCGTGAAGCTATGATTGATAAGGCTTTATCTGGTATTCCAGACTATGCCTTTGTTATCCTATTAGCGCATCACCCTGAATTCTTTGAAGAAGCCATTGAACGTAAAATTCCATTGACCCTCTCTGGTCACACTCACGGTGGTCAAATCGTCTTTATGGGCATGCCGTTAGTACCAACAGGTACACCATATACAAAAGGTCGATACGTAGAAGAACAAAGCGTGTGCTACGTTAATAACGGTACAGGCCACTGGTTCCCAATCCGTATCAACTGCCCACGAGAAATTACAGTCATTACATTCTTTGATGGCGTGGCTTAGATCATAAGCTATGCTCTTTATAGGGATACAATCATGTATAGTAAATCCTTTATCCATAAATTTCTTATATGTACCATTCTACTTGCGCTATTTGATATCTCTCTACTCTACGATATGACAACGGATATATATAAGGGATATCTCAAAATAGCAGTATTAGTGGCAGTTGGATGCCATTTAGATCTATACCTGGAACTAAGTAAACAAGAAGAACTGATAATACAGGCATTCAAGAATGATACATTTAACGAGACCTATGAACTGTTAACTATGAAAGATATGATTTTCATCCTATCTTTGATCCTGTTAATGACTATAAGCCTTATGAACTATTAGAAAACCATAGGGAACAAACTAAAAGAGGTGTTGTATATGAAAATACAATACCTCTTTTTATTATATGAACTTATATAAAAATTATGATATATTAGAGTTAAAATTTTAATTGTGTTGATTAATAGAGCAGAGTTAATTTGTAGGTGTAGATTAATGTATAGTAAATTTTTTATCTACAGAGTTATTATATGTGCTATTCCAATTATTCTTATGGATATAGCTCTTATTAGCGCAATGATAACTGGTGGATACGAAGGAAATCTAAAAGCAGCAATACTAGCGGGGATAGTATTGCACATAGTTTTATATATGTTAAGTCGTAAACAAGTAAACTTATTAATACAAGCATTTAAGCAAAATGGGTTTAAAGAGATTAATAATCTATTCAATATGACATATGTTTTTCTAATCGTATTTTTTATGATATTAATAGCTATAAAAGTTATGAGATATTAGAGCTAAAGTTTTAAGGTTGGTGTGAGAATATGTTTTTAAAAATCTATAATTATTTTGTGCGAGGCTTAGTACTTTTTTTACTTATATGTATTCCATATAGTCTTGTCACAAACCCAGAGTTGATTGAAGATGAAGTAGACTTTTATTTCTTTGTTATCGCATATGTCATAATACTTTTGTTCTATGTGGTATGGAACTATATTTATAACTACTTAAGACGTAAAAGAGGTTAGCATTTGTGCATATACATTTACCATTAGTTTTAGAGGCCATCCTTTTTTCGTGGATTGCTTTATATTGGCTTATTTATAAAATCTTATTAAGGAAAAAGCTTTCACCATTATTAGTATCTTTAATTGCTAATTCTGATTATGGTTTTATGAAAGTTTTTTCCTGGTCGGCAATTATTACATACCCGTTTATGCTGTTTAGCATGTTTTATTTCTTAGATTACATCGCTGTGCCAATTGTATTGGTGTGGTTCTTGCAGCCTGTTTTTGTGTTAGCTGTATTATTAAAACAGCCACCTCATAGTCGCTATTATGAATGGGCTAGAAAAAAACAGATGTATGTAGTTCTTTTTATGTTTGCTTACATAATGTCTGCGCTAATTTTGTTAAAAGTTAATAAGCTAATATAAGATTAAAGATAGAAAGCCCCGATATGAAAACGTATCGGGGCTTTTCCGTTCATTTGAGGTATGAGAGGATGTTACAGATATGTCATAAAGATAAGAGAGATTTTATTTCATGCGAACTGCTTCAGCAAATTCGTCTTCGGTCATGAGTTTTTCTTCTAAGATGATTTCTTTAATAGAGCAACCGCGTTTGTACGCTTCTTTTACAACCTTAGCACTCTTATCGTAGCCGATGTATGGTGTTAGAGATGTAGCGATCATGAGGGATTGTTCTACAAAGAAGTTGAGTTTTTCAGGTACGAATTCGACACCGTCGATGCAGTGTGTTGTGAAAGAATTCATTGCATCTGCGAGGAGGCGACAGCTTTCAACAAAATCATAAATCATGATAGGCATGTATACGTTCAATTGGAATGCACCGCTGCCTGCACAGAGTGTCATAGTCGTATTGTGACCGAATACTTGAGCGCATACCATGGTCAAGGCTTCACATTGTGTAGGGTTGACCTTGCCTGGCATGATGGAGGAGCCCGGTTCGTTTTCAGGTAGATGCCATTCGCCGTAACCGCAACGAGGGCCAGAACCTAAGAAGCGAACATCGTTAGCGATTTTGAATAGTGTCGTAGCCAATGTGTTAAGTGCACCGTGAGCCATCATGAACGCATCTTTAAGAGCGAGTCCTTGGAATTTATTGTTCTTCACGCGGAATGGAGCACCTGTTACCTCTGGCAATACAGTTTCCATAACGTCTAGATAGCCTTTAGGCGTGTTTACACCTGTGCCGACCGCAGTGCCGCCAAGGGCTACGTCGAGTAGGTAGTCAGCATTTTGAAGGAGCATAGTTTTTGCAGTTTTTAAGCCGTCCACAAAGGCGCTGATTTCTTGGTCCACCATGATGAAAGTCGCGTCTTGCAGATGAGTACGACCAACTTTTTGTAAGCCTTTTCCTTTTTCTTGCAATTTCTCGAAAGATTCGATAAGACCGTCCAATGCAGGGATTACGCGTTTTGTAATTTCAAAGTATGCGCAGATATGCATTGCCGTAGGGAATGTATCGTTTGTACTTTGGCCGCGGTTTACATCGTCGTTAGGATGAAGCGGATTGCTTTCATCTAACTGTTTAGCCCGGTGAGCGATTACCTCGTTCACATTCATATTAGTTTGTGTGCCAGAACCTGTTTGGAATACTGTTAATGGGAATTCATCATTCCATTTGCCTTCCACGATTTCATCTACTACTTGAGCGATGAGTTTCGCTTTTTCCTCAGTTACTGCGCCACACTTAGCATTAGTTAAAGCACATGCTTTTTTGACAAGCGCAAGCGCTTTGATTTGTTCAATAGGGATGCGGTGGTCACCGATCTTAAAGTTATTGAACGAGCGTTGCGTTTGAGGTCCGTAAATTCGTCTAGCGTCGACTTCGACTGGTCCCATTGAATCATATTCAGTTCTTGTTTCCATAATGTTTACAACCTCCTTAAAAGACATGCCGACCTTATCGTCGGTACTTTAATTATATAAAATCCTGTATATTTGTACAGAATGAAAGATAATGATTTCTATTTTCATATAGAAGAGAGTTGTATATGCGATTTGTGCATATACAGCTTTTTTCTTCTCCCCATATATATGCGATGATTTATATTAATTTGTATACATGTTTCATATAAGGTTGATTTGAGAGGGGAAAGGCGATAGTCCAAAAATGACTTAGTGGCCCCGCGTAGCGGGGTAAATGGCTTTGGAGGCTTTTGTAGGGTTACCACGCTTAGTACAGTTTTTAGAGGAAAGAATAGACATTTCAAAGTATTTGTTAGAGGATCTAAATTTTAGAATCTTTTACATGTATACATTATAAATATCGCATATATATTGAAATCATCGCTTTAACACGTTAAAATGGAAGTAGCTTATTATATTGTTTTAAGCTCTAGTTTCACAGAGGAGGTAAGTACTTATGAAACATGACTTTATGAGCCATGACCTTCATCTGCCGGAACTGACACTACGTGGGATGCTACTTGGTGCATTGATTACTGTAATTTTTACAGCATCTAACGTATATCTCGGTTTGAAGGTTGGTTTGACATTCTCGTCATCCATTCCGGCAGCCATTATTTCAATGGCAATTTTACGTTTCTTCAAGGATTCTAACGTTCTTGAAAACAACATGGTACAAACACAGGCTTCCGCAGCTGGTACTTTGTCCGCAATTATCTTTATCTTGCCAGGTCTACTTATGCTTGGCTATTGGAATGGTTTCCCATTCTGGCAAACATTCTTGCTCTGCGCATGCGGTGGTTCTCTTGGCGTGTTATTCACCATTCCATTGCGTCGTGCCATGGTAGTAAATAGTGATCTACCATATCCAGAAGGCCGTGCAGCAGCAGAAATCTTGAAGGTTGGTTCTCACAATGGTGGCCAAGGCCCTCAATCTAGCTCCGGTATGGGCGATATCGTATCCGGTGGTTTGGTAGCTGGTCTTATCAGTCTTTGTGCGAACGGCTTCAAAGTTCTTGGGGACAGCATGAGCTTCTGGCTTCCTGTAGGTAGCAAAGGTATTACGCAAATTCCATTGGGCTTCTCTACAGCGTTGTTAGGTGCTGGTTACCTTATCGGTATCGCTTCTGGTATCGCTATCCTAGTTGGTGTACTCATCGCGTGGGCTGGCTTCGTACCTTATTTCACTAATATCTTTGCTCCAGATGGCGGTGCTACTGCTAAGTTTGCAATGGCTGTTTGGAAGTCTAAAGTTCGTTTCATCGGTGCGGGTGCTATCGGTATCGCAGCGATTTGGACTTTGATTACATTGATCAAACCTATCATCGAAGGTATGAAAATTTCTGTTAAATCCATGAACAGCAGTTCTAGTGAACGCGAATTGCATCGTATGGATACAGATATGAGTACAAAATCCGTTTTAGGCGTGTTCGCAGTTATTCTTATTGGTTTAGTATTCACATTCTGGGAATTCGTTTCTGCAGTACCTATTAGCGCAGGCTTAATGTGGACACTTGTTATCGTAGGTGTTCTCGTAGCATTGCTAATCGGCTTCTTCGTAGCTGCTGCATGTGGTTACATGGCAGGTCTTATCGGTACATCTGCATCTCCAATCTCTGGTATTGGTATCTTGGCGACTATTATTTCTTCCTTAGTGGTGTACTTCATCGCTTCTGAAAATAACTTGTTCGCTACAGAAGCAGGCGTACAATTCGCTACAGCTATGGCTATCTTCATGACATCCGTAGTTATCGCCATTGCATCTATTTCTAACGATAACTTGCAAGACTTGAAAACAGGTCAACTCGTTGGTGCAACACCTTGGCGTCAACAAATTGCGTTGTTACTTGGTTCCGTAGCCGGTGCAGTTGCAATTGCTCCAGTTCTTAACTTGCTTTACCAAGCATACGGCTTCACAGGTGCGTTACCACGTGCTGAAATGGACCCTAATGCTGCATTATCCGCACCTCAAGCAACTTTGATGACTACAATTGCTCAAGGTATCTTCAACTCCAGCATGGAATGGGATTATATCTTGATCGGCGTTGGTGTTGGCGTTGTAGCAATTATCGTTAACTTGATTCTTAAGAGCACAACAGCTTCCTTAACATTGCCTCCATTGGCAGTTGGTATGGGTATCTACTTACCACCAACATTGGAAGTGCCTCTCATTATAGGTTCTTTCATTAGCTACTTCGTAGGCCGTTACCTAGTAGCTCGTGCTAAAATGCGTGCTGGCGAACTCGCTGAGTACGATGTTGAACAATCTAACCGCCGTGGCGTTCTCTTCGCTTCTGGTTTGATTGTTGGTGAAAGCTTGATTGGTGTAATCATAGCTGTTATTATTGTATTGTCTGTTACAACTGGTGGCGGTGAATCTCCACTTGAATTAGTAGGTCCTGATTTTGAAAGCACAGCACAATGGTTAGGATTGCTTGCATTTGCATTCTCTGGTCTCTACCTTGTTCGTCGTGTTGTAACTCACAAATTCAATAAAGAAGAAGCTTTAGCAATGAAAGCTGAGCAAGAACAACAATAAGAGGTAAACAATGAAATTAAAACAGTCTGTACTCATCATGATGGCTGCTGCATTGCCAGTAGTATCCTTCGCAGCAAGCGAAATTCCCGTAACTAAAGACACTGCAACAGTGCAAACAGTTCAAGCTGATACGAATAAAGTAAATCGCAACGATTTAACATACCGTATCTCTAGTACTGCTACACCAGAGCAAAACCGTGCGTTGCGCTCTGTAGCATCTAAGGTTGATCGCGATGCAGTTGAAGTAGTAGCACCAAATGCGGACCGCTATATGGACCGCAAAGAGGTGGCTGTATCTCCAGTGGAATCCACAACAGATCATCTTGATCTAGTGTTCCCAACAGTTAAATCTGTTAGCCCAATTGTAGAAAAAGCAATCAATAATACTATCAAAAAATACGTTGCTAAAGTACAAAACGACGTAGAAAAAATGAATACCAAAGAATCTGATAAAACAAATGTAGTTATGTACTACGATGTTAAAACAGACAAAAATGGTATCTTCAGTGTATTGATTCATACGTACACAATGCGTGATCGTGATGCTAATGGCGTCAACTATGTAAAAGGCTTCACATTCAACACTACAACAGGTCGTCAATTATCCTTGTATGACCTTGGTGGTCTTAACAAAAAAGAATTAGTGAATGCTATTGAGAATAATCAAGATGTGAAGAATCAATTGGGCGGCGAAGTAAACATCGACAAAATGCCTACTGAATTCTACACAACTGATGACTATTCTGTTGTAATGGTAATGCAACAAGACGTGGATACAATCCACAGTGCAGGTACCGTATATGTACCAGTTGGTAATCTACGTGACCGCCAAAATGATGTAACAAAAAAATAATCGAACTGTGTGAATTCGATTATGTGTGTATAGTAACAGCTGTTTAATTGTGAAAGAACCGCTCCTTTAGGGGCGGTTCTTTTTTTTGCATTATAGATTTAATAGTAGTCTTATCATACATTTTGATGGGGATACAACAAAAAGCCGTGTAAGAACACGGCTTTTTGTTATTGAGTTTATTTAATTATTTATTTGTTGTATCGTAGTAGTTTACGCGTGGAGGCAATGGGAATTGGATTGCTGCATCCGCTTTTACTGTCTCTGGTTGTGGTAATTCTACGACTACATTGTTTTTGAATTTCTTTTTGAAAGCTTTCACAGTGTCCTTTTGAACGGAGTCTGCTGTGATGATAAGAGCGCTTGTATCGTCATTAGGACGGATGGAAATGATATTACCTTTTGGCTCTTTAGCTTTGTATAAATCAAGAGCATCGGATTGATAATCTTCAAGTTGCGCTTGATTTAATTTGCCTTGAGATACTACAAGAGCACTTTCAAGTTGTGGATCTTGAGTTTCAGAAATTGCATGCGCAACAGCATCAGCTTTTTTCTTATCTGTTAAAGAAGCATGTAATTTCCCACCATCCCAGAAGAGGGCACCGTCTTGACGGAATTTAGTGAAGTCATTGCCATAGCCTAATGTTTTGTCGATAATAGTAGCTGTTTTGCTTTCTACTTGTTGTTTGAACAATGTATTGTGGAAGGCAAGTGCTTGCTCTGTTTGTGTCATGCGGTATGCAATCTCAGCTGCTTCAGCACGAGTTACATATTTTTCAGGGTTGAATAATGTGCCAGGAGCGTAGTTTGTGAAGCCAAGGTATGCAAGTTCACGCACTGCGTCTTGAGCCCAAGGAGCTACGAATTTTTGGTCTCCATAAGCAATACTATCAAGTGCTGTTGGATCCTCTGTTGTGTATCCTAAGTAGTGAATGTAGTTGTCTGCTACTACAGCGAATTCTTGGCGAGACATATATTTTTCAGGTTTATATGTGTTATCGCCATAGCCGCTGATGATATTTTTGCGCGCTACAGATTCGATAGCAAGGGCAGACCAACGATCAGAGGTAATATCTTTAAATTTGGTAGATAAGAAGGCTGCTGTACCATCATCTGTGATGTTGTTGAAGAGAGCAGCTACTTCTTCACGAGTCATAGGTTGGTTAGGTCGGAATGTACCGTCAGAATAACCTTTCATAAGATTTGCTTTTGTTACAGTACTGATAGAGTTGGCAGCCCAGAAATCACTAGGTACATCAGAGAAGATGTGGGCACGGATTTTTTGAATATCTTGAGGCGTACCAATAGATGTATTTACAACCATAGGTGTGGCAGCTTTAGCAGCATCAAATTTAGGAGACTCTACTTTAGTTGCTTCTACGTTAGAAGCATCTGTTTTTGGTGTAACTGCTTTTGTATTGACTACTGTAGACGCTTCAGCTTTTGTGGAGGCTACTGCAGGAGCATGAGTTGTAGTATTAGCAGACACAAAACTAAGGCCTGTTGTAGCTAATAGTGTGCCTAAAACAAGGGCACGTAATACATAAGGGGTATTCTTGTACATAAAAATCCTTCCTAATTATGGTAAATGGCTAACGTTCTATAGCCGAAGAATATAAACTTTCACCAACAATAAAATCTATATCCATTATATAGCGAATAATAAGGCATGCATAGTGATATAAACAAAGCAGCGTAATACTAAACGTATACGCTGCCTTGGCTAGTTGAGTGAACGCCTATTAGCGTTTAACTGTCATTTTTACTTTGGAACCGAATAATTTAGACATTCCTTGTTGAGTTTCTTTAGATGCAGTTGTTACAACAGCATAAAGTTGGTTGTTTTCTACATCAGGGAATGTAGCTAGGATTGTACCAGCTTTTTCGTTTTTGTTGTAGTAGTTGCGGAAGTTCGCATCGATTGCATCATATTCTGTTTGGCTGTATTGGGATGGTTCAACTACAACATAGTTATTTACAGTAGAATCACCACGTGCAGCAAGGCTAGCTTTTACTGTGGAGATATCGCTATCTGTTTTCAATGCTACGTGCAATTGATTATCGCGCCAGTACATTACACCATAATCTTGGAACGCATCTTCTGTTTTATATGTTTTATTCAATTCATTGAATACTTTATCTTCTAAAGCAGCTTGTTGTTTTTGATCAAGTGCTTTTAAAGTGCTACGACGAACAGGGCGAACTGTGCGAGTAGGTTCAGTTTTTTGAGCTACTGCAGCATTTTTATTGCCTTTTACGTCTTTTTCAACTTTTTTTGCATCAGCTTTTACGGCTTTGTCAGCTTTAGCTACATCTTTTTTAGCATCTTTGCTTACTTTAGATGCATCTTTTTCTGCTGCTGTATCAGCTTTTTTTACATCTTCTTTTACAGCTGTTTCAGCTTTAGCTTCAGTTGTAGTATGTTTTGGTGTTGCAAGGCCAGCACCATTAAGCATGCGGTTCAAGATTGTTGCCGCTTGTGCTCTTGTTACAGGTTGTTTAGGGTTAAAGTTTTCTGTTGCCCCAGATGCTACAATGCCACGTTGTGCCATGTATTGAATATCTGCTAAGTAAGCAGAGGAAATGCTAGCTTCGTCTTTGAAAGTAACCTTTTCTGTTTTTACAGGTGTAGAAAGGTTTAATTTCTTAGCCAAGCTTGCTGCGGATGCTACGAATTGTTCGCGGTCCATAGTTTTGCTAGGTGTGAAAGCTGTTTTAGATGTGCCTTCCATTACGCCTGCAGCACTTACTAATTTGATAGCAGAGCTGGACCAACGATCTGCTTCTACGTCAGAGTAGGATGTAGAAGATTCTTTTGTTACGATATCAGCTAATTCTTGTTCGTTTAAGTTATGTTGTAATACTTTGCCGTAAATAGCAGCTGCTTGTTCACGAGTGATTTGAGCACCAGGTTTGAATGTGTTATCTGCGTAACCAGAAAGGTAACCAGCTTGTGTCATTGCTTGGATAGCATCGCGAGCCCAGTTATCTTTAGTGTCAGGATATACACCAGCAGGTAAGTTTTCTTTAGCTTTTACAGCTTTTTTACCTTCTACTTTAGCAGCATCTTCTTTAACATCATTTTTTACAGATGTATCAACGCGTTTAGCGTCGTTTTTAACGGATGTATCAACGCGTTTAGCATCGCTTTTAACGGATGTATCAACTCGTTTAGCATCATTTTTGGCAGCTGTATCAACATGTTTTACATCGCTTTTAACGGATGCATCAGCATGCTTAGTATGGTGTTTTACAACTGTAGTTGCATGCTTAGCATCGTTTTTAACGGACGTATCAACGCGTTTAGCATCATTTTTTACAGATGTATCTACACGTTTAACATCAGTTTTAACTGCAGTATCAGTTTTTGTAGCAACATTAGATACTTCGGCTTTTGCGTGCGCCGCAGTTGTTTCGGCGTGAGCCATGCCGAATGTGGAACCGAGGGCTAATGTAATTGCCAAGGATAAAGATAATTTATTTAGTTTCATTGAAAAGGCTCCTTTCAAACTATACTTATATAAAATAAATTATAACACTTTTTAAATTTATACACTACTATAAGAAAATGTAATATATAAGGATAAAAATTACATGAATTTGAAATTCAAAGCCTATTTATATAAATATTCAATGAATTATAGATAAATAACAATATGAGAACTATTGAAAAATATAAAATGATAAACATTCCCAAAATCTAGACTTTAAGGGGCTTTTACGAGAATAATTTATAAATAAGTAGGGATATGTGATGAAATGCAATGTTTATTATTACAAAAAGTCATAACGATATAAGAAATAAAAGGGTACATACTAATATAGCAATTCTTTGGACATTTTCTATATGATTAATTTATAATTATATCGATAAAGCTTTTGAATATTTATTTGAAAGCATAAGTAATGTTTCGGGCAGAAAATTATTGAAAAACTTTCACTAGAATTCTTGCCATAACACATACATATCAAAATTTTTTATTAGGTTAAGTACTAGAAAAGACGAGGACGATAATATGAAAATTCATCTTTTCCAACAGTGTTTGATTGACATGTTCTACCCACATGTAGGCATGGCTGGTGTAGAAGTACTTGAAAGATTAGGCTGCGAGCTCGTAGTGCCTAAGAAACAAGTATGTTGTGGCCAAATGTTCACTAACTCTGGTTACAACGAAGCAGCTATGGATGCAATTAAGAATACAATCGAATGCTTCGAAAACGCTGAATATGTAGTCAGCATGTCCGGCTCTTGCGCATTTGCAATCCGTGATGAATATCATCATTTCTTGAAAGATCAACCTGAGTGGTTGGCTCGCGCAGAAAAATTGAGCGGCAAAATTTATGAATTCACTGAATTCATTACTGATGTATTGGGTGTAGAGGACGTTGGCGCACGCTTTAACGAATCCGTTACATACCATACTTCTTGCCACGTTACTCGTTTGATGGGCGTTAAAGAACCTCCATTCAAACTCCTTAAAAATGTTAAAGATATCAACTTGATTGAATTACCACGTGCAGACCGTTGCTGTGGTTTCGGCGGTACATTCTCCGTTAAGAACCCTGAAATTAGTGAAGTTATGACACGCGAAAAAGCATTGGAAATCGCTGGCACAGGTGCTAACGTTATTTCCGGTTCTGACCAAGCGTGCTTGATGAACATCGCAGGTATGCTTGACCGTCTTCACAAAGAAGGCGAAATCGATCGCCGTATCAAAGTAATGCATATTGCTGAAATCTTAAACTGCCGTTAAGGAGGAGACGACATGGCACTTATATATGACAATCGCCCCTATAAAACACGTATAAAAGAATGTTTGGCTGATGATTTCAAAGTAGCAGCTATCAAAAAAGCACAAGACGTGTTTTATGATAAACGTAATACAGTAGTTGCGGACGTTCCTGAATGGTTAGATTTCCGCGCAGAAGCAGCTAAACTTCGTGATCACGTTCTTAACAATTTGGATTACTATGTAAACCAATTCGTTGAAAACGCTGAAAAAGCTGGTTCTAAAGTTCACTTTGCATTCGACGATAAAGAAGCAACTCAAATTGCTTTGGATATCCTACGTGAACGCGAAGCTAAAATGATCGTTAAATCCAAAACTATCTTAACTGAAGAAATTGGTTTGAACGAAGTTCTTGAAGAAGCTGGTATTGAAGTAAACGAAACTGACTTGGCGGAATTCATTTTGCAAACTGCAGTGAGCCCACCATCTCACATCGTAGTACCAGGCCTTCACTTTGAACGTAATAAAATCCGCGAAATCTTTGCTGAAAAATTAGGCTATACAGGTACAGAAAACCCTACTGAAATGACTCACTTCGTACGTGGTTATGTACGTGAACGCTTCTTGAAAGCTGACGTAGGCGTTAATGGTTGTAACTTTGCAGTTGCTGCATCTGGTACTTGCACAATCGTTTCCAACGAAGGTAATGGTCGTATGGCTAGTTCCATTCCTAAGACTCAAGTAATCTTCTTAGGTACAGAACGTATCGTTCCTGACTTCAAAGCTCTTGACGTAATGATGGAAATGTTGAACCGCTCTGCAGTAGGTGCTAAAATTTCCAACTACTTCTCCATGATGACTGGTCCTGGTCGTGCTGGCGAAGCTGATGGTCCTGAAGAAACTCACATCATCATTATCGATAACGGTCGTTCCGGTATCTTAGGTGGTACATTCCAAGAAATGTTACGTTGTATCCGTTGTGGTGCATGTATGAATATCTGTCCTGTATACCGTCACATTTCTGGTCACGGTTATGGCTCCGTATATCCAGGTCCAATGGGTGCTGTATTGACTCCATTGTTCAAAGGTTACGACGTAGCAGGCGATCTTCCATACGCTTCCACATTGTGCGGCGCATGTACAGAAAACTGTCCAGTAGCTATTCCATTGCATGAATTATTGATGGAACACCGTCATATTATGGCTGACATCGAAAAAACTCGTCCAAAAGCAGAAGAAGCAATCTTCACTGCAGCGGCTAAGATGTTTGGTAACTCCACATTATTCGACCTTGGTACAAAAGCTGGCGCTATCGGTATGAACTTGATTAGTAATAAAGAAGGCAATATGCCTACATGGACTCAAGCTATTCCAGTTATGAACGGCTGGACTAAATCTAAAGAAATGGGTACATTGAAGTTCAAGAAATTCCGTGACTTATATGCTGAACATGAAAAGAACAAGAAGAAGGAGAAAAAATAATGGATGAAGCTAAACGTAAACAATTTATTGCACGTTTATCTCGTGCATTAGGCCGTGATCAAGAAATGTGCCCTGCATTTGTAGAGGACTTTGATTACAGCCATGGTCCTCAAGAAACTATGTTCAAAGACTTGAATAAAGATCAAATTTTGACAATGTTTAAGGAACAATGTCAACGTGTTGGTACAAAATTCGTTGAAACTACACCTGATAAATTAGGTGAAACAATTTTGGCAGCTATCGAAGACTGGGGCAATGGTAAGGTTGTATTCCCAAGCACTCCTGAAGTAGACGAATATAAATTAAAAGAATTATTCGAACAAGATGCAGCTAATAATGGTGGCACTCGTACATACTTCCAATGGGACCCAGCTAAAGGCCGTGAAGAATGTATCTCCAACACTGCCAATGCAGATATCGGTATTACATTCCCATACTGCGGTATTGCTGAAACAGCTACTGTAGTACAAGCATCTGGTGAAGAATCTGGCCGTGCTATCAGCTTGTTGCCTACAACACATATTGCTGTATTGTACACTGATACAATCAATCCACGTATGACTCAAACTATGGAAAATTTGGCTGAACGTTATCATAACGATCCATCCAAATTCCCTACAAATATCTGCTTGATTTCTGGTCCATCCCGTACAGCTGATATTGAGTTGGTTACTGTAGATGGTGCTCATGGTCCTATTCAAGTAACTTACGTTTTGGTTAAGCGCTAATACATTAACTAGGTATAGCTATAACTGAATCACTTTAAAGGTGATCTTCCTTAGGAAGGTCACCTTTTTTTATATGTGTCGATTTCTATTATGATGTAGAGCTCTCTTGGAACTGTATAGGCTTCTGTAGAGCGATGGAAATTAACATGTTTATGGAGCTTGCGGATTCTGCATAGATAAACTTGTAAAATTTGAATTGTTTTACTTGCAAAATTTTCGATACATGCTATACTTAGTTCATAACCTATTATTGTGATATGAATTAAAAGAGGTGTATTATGAATATTCCATTCTTTACAGATTACCTCATGTTAAGCAATCCACTAAGTATTGGTATTATCGCAGTGTTTGTACTTGCGTTAATTGGTATTTATGTGTTGCAACGCAAGGGCACATCCTTCGGTAATCTCGTTATTATTGGTACCATTGTTGGTGCCATACTCGGTATTGCAGTTCAAATCATTGCGGGCTTCCCAGATGATCCATCTAAAGTGGTTTACATCAAAGAAAGTACTAAGTGGTTCTCTCTAGTGGGGGGCGGCTTCATCGATTTGATTCGTATGCTTGTTATTCCTATTGTATTTATTTCTATCGTCCATGTTATCTTGCACATGGAGGCGGGTGCTAACCTTAAAAAGTTAGTAGTTGCCATGGTATCTACTAACCTTGGCATGGTAGCTGTTGCTGCTATCGTTGGTCTTATCTTGGGTAATGCCTTTGGTTTAGGTCAAGGTTTTGATGTGGTTGAATCTGGTAAAAAGATTCGCGAAATCAAACCAATGGTTGATACATTCCGTGCTTTGATTCCAAGCAATCCAATTCAAGCAGCTGCTGAAACAAATGTTATTGGCATCGTAGTATTTGCCATTATCTTGGGTAGCGTTGCTCGTTTGTTGAAGAAAACAGGCACAAATAGCATGGAAATCTTCACTAAGTTATTTGATGAACTTCATCAATTAATTTCTTGGGTAGCAGACTTCATTATTGGTCTTATGCCATACGGCGTAGTTGCATTGTTGGCATCTACATTGGCAACACGTGGCCTACAAGCTATCTTAGACATGGGTCTATTCGTAGTATTGCTTTACGTTGGTCTTTTGATTATGTTCGTTGTTCAAGCTATCTTAATTGCTAGCTTTGGTTATAATCCGATTACATACTTCAAAAAAGCAAAAGCTCCGCTTTTGTTAGCTTTTACATCTCGTTCCTCTATGGGCGTATTACCATTGACTGTGGAAACTTTGACAAAACGTCTTGGCGTAAATGCAACAACAGCAAATACAGTAGCATCCTTTGGTACTACTGCAGGCATGCAAGGTTGTGCCGGCGTATTTCCAGCACTTGTCGTTGTATATATCTCCAATGTAGCAAATATTCCGTTCGATTTGACTATGTATATCATGAGTGTTATCGTTATCGCTATCGGTTCCGTTGGTATCGCTGGTGTTCCTGGTACAGCTACAATGGCTGCATCCGTATCCCTTAGTGGTACAGGCCTTGGTGCGTATTTCACATCCATCAGCCCAATCCTTGCTATCGATCCATTGATTGACATGGGCCGTACATGCTTGAACGTATCTGGTTCTTTAACAAATGCTCTCGTAGTAGATAAAATTATGGGAACTATTGATAAAGATGCCTATAACAATCCTAATGAAGGTCGAGTTTAATAGGCAGACTTAGGATTATCTCAACACAATAGAATTTAATAACAATGAAAGAACAGCCTTTGGGCTGTTCTTTTTTTGTACGATTAGGATTTCCATGGCCTTAATTAAAAGTGATTATTATTACAGATTGTAAAGCATGTTATTTGTAATTGATATTAAAATTGTGAGCTTGGCTACTAACATACATATGCATATATGGTATACTTACCATTACAAAGTTTTGTATTATGCTTAATAAATATAAGCCAAGAGGGTAATAATATGATTACACAAGAATTGAAAGATCGATTAATTGCAGACTATCCAAAGTTTGAAGATATGACGCACAAATTCTATAAGAAAGAAATGTCTATTGCGGACTATAAAGGTCAATCTGGTGCTTATGGTAGTTACGCTGAGCGAGGTGCTAACTCCGGTATGAGCCGTTGGCGCTTCAACGGAGGGCGCATGACGCGTGAGCACATGCGGTTCTTAGCGGACTCCATTCGCAAATATAACTTACAACATGTACACTTCACTACCGGTCAATGTTTGCAAATGCATGGTCTTGATGGTGATACAATTTTAAACCTCTATAAAGAATGCTATGACCATGGTATCTATAATCGCGGTGCTGGTGGAGACAATCCAAATGTAGTGGCGAGTATTTTACGGGGTATTGATCCTCGTGAAACCTTAGATATTACACCGTATGCAACGGCTATTAGCGAGTTCCTTCTAGAGCAAATGTTCTATATCAAAATCCCTCGCAAATTTAAAATGGGCATCGACAATGGCTTTGATAGCACGCCTCATGCTACATTTAAGGACCTTGGTTTTAATTTAACGAAATATAATACCTTTGATGTATACGCTTGTGGTGGTATTGGCCCCAATCCTCGAATTGGTATTCCAGTGGCACATGATGTGCAACCTGAAGATGTGTTGTACTATGTGAAAGCTATGCTTATGGTCTTTGCTAACCATGGCAATTTCAAAAACCGTGGTAAGGCTCGTACCCGCTACATGCCTGCAGAAATGGGCGGGGCTGAAGCTTTCATCAAGACCTATGAAGAAACATTGGCGATGGTGAAAGAGGTTGAACAATTAACGATTAATCCAGCTGACTATGCGTATGAAATTACGAAAACGGGTAAGCGTGATAATTCTGTGGAAAACGATCGTATTCACCGTCAAAAACAAGAAGGCTTATACTATGTAGAATACCATCCGGCAGGTGGCGATGCTAATGTAGAACATTTATTGTCTGCTCTTGATTATGCAGTAACACTAGATCAAGTGGAGGCTCGTATTGCGCCAGACCAAGCATTGTTCTTCATCAACCTTACTGCTGATGAGGCTCGTAAAATTGTAGAATTAACAGATGACAGTGCAGAAAATGACTTCCGCCGTTCCGTATCCTGTGTAGGCTCTACGGTTTGTCAAATCGGTATGCAAGACTCCAATGGTCTTTTAAAAGACATCTTCCGGCACCTTGAAGAAAAAGGCGTAGATACAAGAAAATTACCTCGTTTACACATCTCCGGCTGTCCACACTCCTGCGGTACACACCAAATCGGTGAAATTGGTTTCCATGGTGCTGTAAAACTAGTAGATAAGAAACCTACAGTAGCCTTTATCCTCGTAGACGGTGGCTCTGAGCATATGGGATCTGAAAACTTCGGTAAAATGGCAGGTAATATTGTAGCCACAAAAATCCCAGAATTCTTAGAAGCCTTGGCTAACATTCTTAATGAATCTCCAGAACCAGACTTTGGTACCTGGAGAATGACACACAAAGCGGAATACATGGAACTTATAAAAGCATTTGAGTAAATTTCCTTTTTCGCTTGTGATGGGGCCCACTATATAAGCTGTAGTTAAGTCACTTGCTATGGGGCCCCGTTTCATTACGACAACTCAATTAAAAATAAAACTAGGTATCTCCTTGCTCCGTCCTTCGTAAAGTCGCTGCAGAAATACCTAGTTTTATTTTTATAACACCTACTATGAATTAGTCCCATAGCAAGCGACTAATCTCCTTCTATATATTGATGATCCCCATCACAAGCTGCATCTGACATTTACTCAATCTGCTTTTTGTGGAGCGAGAGAAAGAACGCTAAGTAGTTTTGACTAAATTAGGCTTAAAACTAACCTGTGGACTAGCCTCAGGCTAGTCTCTCCCAAATGGAGGGCGTGGCGCCATTGTTATAAAGTTTATTATAGGAATTAATCAGGTTATCTAGGGGTTACGTATTTAATGGTCGATATACCTATTTTGATGGGACGTCTTTATAAATATAGTAATAAAAAAGTACCAATATACTTGTGCAGCGACTTTGCGAAGAACGGAGCAAGCAAGTATATTGGTACTTTTTTTACTAGGTTGTCGAAATGTAACGGGGCCCCATCAAAATAGGTTGGTTGATTTTCAAAAGAGTACGTCGCCTAGATAACCCTCGATTAATTGTGTTATAATAAATTTTATAGTAGTTTTTGGAGGATTTATCAGATGTTATTTACCGTCAATACAGAAGTCTGTACACGATGCGGCCTTTGCGTAGCTGACTGTCCGACAGGCTTGCTAGTGATGTCCGAAAATGGGCCTGTAACTGGCAAAGGAGGTTGTATCTCCTGTGGGCATTGTATTTCTGTATGCCCTACACTTGCTCTTGATAGTGATATGACACCACGTAAAGAGCAAATTGATATCACAAAAGAACAAAAATTAACACCAGAGCAAGCTGAGTTATTCTTACGCAGCCGTCGCTCTATTCGTAATTATCAAAATAAACCAGTTCCTGCTGAGCTTATTCGCAAGGTATTAAACGTTGCGAGAATGGCTCCAACAGCGACAAATACACAAGGTATTTCCTATATTGTTGTTCGGGATAAACAAAAGTTGCGCCGCATTGCAGATCTCGTTCTTGAGTGGATGCATTTAGCTGCAAAAACTGTGCCCATTATGCGTCTTTATGCTCGTGCAGCACAAGCTGAAGTGGATAAAGGTAAGGAATATATCTTGCGCGATGCGCCTGCGTTAGTAGTGGCTATCGGTTCTAAAAAGGATATTCATCGTACTCACGATAGTGGTCATTCTTGCTTGTCTTATGCAGAGTTGTATGCACCAGCATTAGGTTTAGGCACTTGTTGGGCAGGCTTCTTTGAACATGCTGGAGAAGCAGAATATAAACCATTATTGGACCTATTAGGTGTACCTGAGGATAAAATCATTGCTGGTGGTATCTTGATGGGCTATCCAAAGGTTCGTTACCGCAATATTGTGGAACGCCAACCATTGGACGTTACATTCGATACTGAAGAATAAACGTGATTGATACTAAAGAATAAAATAAAAGCGATACTCTAAAAAAAGTTTGATATGTACCCCCTTTACTGGACAACCAGTAAAGGGGGTATTTTCATGAGATATAGTTATGAATTTAAAAGAAAAGCAATTGAATTATTCTATCAAGGTGAATGGCCCAAGACGCCTAACGGTGTGAGGACAGATACATTTCATAAACTAATAAGAGATTGGGTTAAATTAGAACGACTTCATGGTTCAGACATTAATAAATGTCGAGGGACTAATAAGTATTGGTCTCCAAAAGAAAAATTTGAGTTAGTATGCCAAGTTCTTTCAGGTCAAGGTTTAAGATCAGTAGCTATTATAGCGGGTATTAATTCTGGACAACTGTATCAATGGGTTCATAAATACAAAACTTTGGGATACAATGGTCTTATTAATAAACCTAAAGGACGACCACCAAAGGATTGCAAAATGAAAGTACCTAAGACTATCTCACCTCGAGAACTCAAAGAGAGTGAATATGAGGAACTCATTCGCTTACGAGCTGAAAATGCTTATATTAAAGCTGAAAATGAAGTCATAAAAAAAGAGATTGCCTTGAGAGAAGAAAAAGAGGCTGCGCGACTCAAGGCGAAAAAGCAGCGATCATCAAAATGCTCCGCCAACAAGGCTATCAACTAAAGTATCTTTTGAAAGCTATGCCAATGTCCAAATCTACCTATTATTTTGAACTTACTAAAGTAGATCTTGTAGATAAAAGGAATACAGAGCTAAAAGATGAAATTCAAAAGATTTTTACAGAACATAAAGGTCGGTATGGTGTACGCCGTGTATACCAAGAACTTCTTAATCGAGGTTTTGTAGTTAATCATAAACGAGTGCAAAGACTTATGCATAGCATGGGACTCGCAGGAAAGCGACCGAAGGAAAAGTATCACTCTTACAAAGGGAAAGTCGGTAAAGTAGCAGAAAATATCGTCAATAGAGATTTTAGTACAACTGCACCATTACAAAAATGGACTACAGATGTGTCTCAATTTAATTTCTCGTGGGGAAAATGCTATTTGTCGCCTATTTTAGATATGAATACGAATGAGATTATTGCTTATGACTTAGCATTAAGGCCCAACTTAGAACAAATTTCTCGTATGTTAGAGAAGGCATTCAAGAAGTTTACGAATCTTTCAGGATTAATCCTCCATTCTGATCAAGGATGGCAATACCAACATAAGTACTTTAGGAGAACACTCAAAGAACACGGTATTATTCAATCTATGTCTCGAAAAGGAAATTGTTATGATAACTCTGTGATGGAAACCTTTTTTGGTAGATTGAAAACAGAAATATATTATGGTTTTGAAACAGAATATTCATCATTTAATGCTTTTGCAGTAGCGATAGAAGAATACATTAACTATTACAACAACAGAAGGATCCAGAAAAAAACAAAATGGATGCCCCCTGTAAAATACAGGGAAGCATCCATGTGTTTAGGCTAGTAAATAATATGTGTCCAGGAAAATGGGTACATATCAGTTAGGGTATCGCTTTTTGGCATTATAAATAAAAGAACCGGCCTCTAATTTGATAGAGGTCGGTTCTTGTTTATTAGTTTGCAGATGTAATGCTACCTTTGAAAGTATCGTTGATGAATTGTTTGATTGCATCAGATTTGTAAATGTCTGCAATTTTTTTGTAAGTTTCATTATCTTTGTCTTCATTACGTACCGCAAGTACGATGACTGTTAGTGGTTCATCTTTTGATTCGAAGAAGAAGCCTTGCTTTTCTACACTAAGGCCAGCACTTTGTACATAATTCATTGGAATAACTGCAATTGTTACATCATCTAGACTACGAGGTAATTGAGCTGCTTCTAATTCTTGAATCTTTATATTTTTCGGGTTAGATGTGATATCTGCAACAGTTGCTTTGAAGCCGACACCATCTTTTAACGTAATTAATCCAGCTTTAGCTAATAATACTAATGCACGACCACCATTAGTAGGGTCATTTGGAATAGAAACCGTAGCGCCTTCAGGTACATCTTGTACGCTATGTACACTATTACTATACAATCCCATACGCACTAAAAGAGTTTTACCGATTGCTACTAAGTTGGAACCATTTTGTTTGTTAAAGTTTTCCATAAATGGCACGTGTTGGTACGCATTCAATTGAATGTCGCCATCAGCGAGGGCTTTATCTGGTGTTACATAATCGGAGAACTCTACAACTTTAAGGTCGATACCTTGTTTTTTAGCCTCTTTTGCAACGGCTTCAGCAACTTGAGCATGAGGACCAGCAGTAGCACCGATTTTAATTTCCTTTGGTGCCTGACTAGATTGATTTGTATTTGTGCCACAGCCTGCGATGGCGAATGCTAAAACGCCAACGAGAAGAGGGGCAATAAATTTTTTTAATTTCATGTGAACATCCCTTTCTATATACATATAATGGATATATCCTATCATGTAAATGGGGTTTTGTATATAGATAAAAATATAGGGGTTGGCTATAGATTAAAACTATGGCTTTTACGATGATTGTAAAGTAGAGTTATTAAGTAATCGAAAGTAGCGTTATCTAGATATATCTAAAAAAATCGAAATATGATATAATAAAGATAAGTTTTATACAATTAAAATGGTGGAATACAAACATAATACTTAGGAGGTCCCCATGTTTAACTTTGATTTTTATAACCCTACACATATCGTATTTGGTAAAGATCGTTTAGGTGAATTAGATACATTGGTTCCAAAGGATGCAAAGGTGCTTATTACTTACGGCGGTGGATCTGCTGTGCGCAGTGGTCTTATTGACCGCATTGTAAAGGCACTTGGTAATCGTAAGGTAGAGCAATTCGGCGGTATTGAGCCAAACCCATCTCTTGAAACGTGTGAACGTGCGGTAGCTTTCATTAAAGAACATGGAGTAGATTTCGTTCTTGCTGTAGGCGGCGGTTCTGTAGTAGACGCTACAAAACTTATCGTTATGGGCGCTACTTATGATGGTCCTGTTATTGAGGTTATGAAAGCTGGTGTACCAGCGGTTCCAGTGGAAATGGTGCCAAATCCATTACCATTTGGTACAGTTATGACACTTCCTGCTACGGGTTCCGAAATGAACAATGGTGCCGTTATTACTTATGGTGATGGTAAATATCCTGTGTTCAGTAGCTTAGTATTCCCTAAGTTCTCCATGCTCGATCCAACATTGACTTTCACATTGCCTGAAAAACAAGTTAAGAATGGTGTTATTGATACCTTTGTGCATACCACAGAGCAATATTTAACATATCCTGTAGAGGGCCGTATTCAAGACCGTTTTAGTGAAGGTATTTTAAAAACTATGATTGAAATCGGCAAAGAAACGGTAGAAAATCCAGAAAACTACGATATTCGTGCCAACCACGTGTGGGCCTCTACCTTAGCATTAAACGGCTTGATTGGTGCCGGCGTGCCACAAGACTGGGCAACACATCTTATCGGTCATGAGTTAACTGCGGCGTACCATCTCGACCATGGGATTACATTAGCTATCGTATTGCCTGCATTGTTAGAAGTGAAAAAAGCAGACAAGCTTGAAAAATTGGCACAATATGCTACACGTGTATGGCATATCACAGAAGGTACAAACGAAGAAAAAGCAGATGAGGCTATCGCTAAAACGCGTGAATTCTTCGAGTCCCTTGGCGTATCTACACATTTGAAAGACTATGGTCTAGGCGAAGAAGCAGTTGATAAAGTTGTGAAACAATTAGAAGACCATGGCATGACTCGACTTGGTGAAAAAGGCGATGTAACACCAGAAGTAGCTCGTGAAATTTTAACGCGCGCTTTATAATACATTTGGTTAAAGCCATCAAAATTTGACACTAATTATATACAATGTATAATAAAATAGCTTATATAAAAGACACCATATGGTGTCTTTTATTATTGTTCAAATTAGTTTTATCGTCTAGAAGAGGACTAAGATTAGTTTTGACTATCGTTTACATAATATATAATGTATGATTTCGAAAGGAGAAAATCCTTTGAGTGACATAAAGCATCGAAGTGCCTTTTCTTTTGCATTTCCTATCATGGTTCCTATGGGCATAAGTTTCTTTTTCATAGGCTTAGGATTTGGTTTATATGCTACGAGCCAAGGATTCCCTTGGTGGACGGCGCCTGTTTTAGCAGCCACTATTTTCGCAGGTTCCATGGAATTCGTAACTATTGGCATGCTTATGGCGGGCTTTGATCCGTTAAACGCTTTTGTTTTGACCATGTTCGTCAATGGCCGCCACTTCTTCTATGGTCTATCTGCGCTGCAGAAATATGTACATATGGGATGGAAATGGTTCCCTACCGTAGCTTGGATGTGTGATGAAAGCTTTGCTATTAATATGGCTACAAAATTGCCTGATGATGTAGATGAAAAGTGGTTTTATTTCCACGTGTCTTGGCTCAACTATGTATTCTGGGTATTTAGTACCTTTATAGGCGGTTTATTTGGTAATCTATTGGCTGCTGTAGATTTACGAGGCATTGACTTTGTATTACCTGGACTATTCATTGTGGTATTCCTTGAAATGCTACTTAATGCAAAGAATAACAAAATTAGAGCCTTTGGTGTAGCTGGTGCAGCTATGGCGATCGTGATGCTCTTGTTGGTGGGAAAATCACTCTTTATGCTTTTATCTATGAGCTGTATGTTGGTAGCCTGCTATATTGCGTACAAGTGGGGAGGTGTACATCTTGACTAGTACAGAAATGGTCATTACTGTTGCTATTGTTGTGGCAGGTACATTACTTACTCGTTTTGGAGCTTTCCTCGTGTTTCCACCAGGAAAAAAGGCGCCGGATTTTGTGCTCTTTTTAGGCAAGGCTTTGCCGGCTGCCGTTATGGGTATGCTTGTGGTATATACCTTTAAGGAGACCGTTGTTTTATCGTATCCATATGGTATTCCTGAGCTTATTGCCTTACTAGTTACGGTAGGATTACATTTATGGAAACGTAATATGCTCGTATCGATTGCGGCAGGAACAGTTATCTATATGATACTTATACAAGCCGTATTTAATGTACCTAAATAGAATAAAGTATAATAAATTAAATAAACCACTTATATCTATTCCTAAAGGAAGATGATATAAGTGGTTTTATTTTTATATTCTATTTTAATTGTAATAATCTTTCTAAACCTAGTGCAGTGTGGTGGTCTTCCAAGAAGTCTTGTTGATCTAATAATTCCATAACGTCCATGTCGATGTTAGTAAGCTTGAAGTCGAATACATCAAAGTTAGCTTCCATGTGGCTTACATTATTTGCCTTTGGCAATGGAATGATGCCGCGTTGGATGTGCCAACGTAAGATGATTTGGTGTTTGCTAACGCCGTACTTTTCAGCCAAGCTCTTGATGATAGGATGGTCGAAAATTGGTTGGCGATCACGAGTAAATGGAGACCACGCCATGCCTACTACTTGATGTTTACGCATTAATTGTAATAAGGACTGACGTTGGTTAAATGGGTGGCACTCGATTTGGTTCACCACAGGTTTTACATTACAGTGATATAGCAAGTCGATGAGGCGATCTTCGTAAAAGTTAGAGAGACCTAGACCACGCAATACATTTTGGTCGTATAACTCCTCCATAGCGCGCCAAGAACCGTAGTAATCACCCAAAGGTTGATGTACGAGCATAATGTCGATATAATTAGTGTCTAATTTTTTTAAGGAGCTTTCAACAGCACGCATTGTATTATCGTAGCCTGCGTCGGTGTGCCAAATTTTTGTAGTAATAATGATATCTGTACGATTAACGCCAGATGCTTTGATACCTCTACCAACGGCTTCTTCGTTACCGTAGTAAGCGGCTGTATCGAGTAAGCGGTAACCTACGCCAAGTGCATTACAAACGGCTTGCTCCGTTTCTCCTTCTGTGCCTGTTTTATAAGTGCCATAACCGATAGAGGGAATGAAGCTGCCGTTATTTAATATTCTAAAGTCCATCCGTTCTTCCATAAGAACCTCCGTTATATCCATAAATTAAAGGAATTAGCTTTCATACAATTCTAATTGATTTTATGATATACTAAGGTATTGATAAAAATCAATATGACAGGAAGTGACAGAATGAAATTAAATCGATTCTATTCTGTAGTTGCTATGCTTGGTGTTGTAATGATGGCCTTGGCCGTCGCTGGTTGCGGTACGAAAACTGTATCCGTTGCTGATGTAACATACAAGGATATGCCGCTACAGATCCATAATGATGCCAATGTAACAGCCCTTAACAAGGCGACGGTAACACCGACGTTGACAGGGCAGGTCGCGTATGCTGTAAAAGTAGGCGACCAAGTACAACAAGGTCAAACCTTGGCCACTGTAGATACATCGGCTTTACAGCAACAGCTAGCATCCTTACAAGGTCAGTTATCGCAAGCGCAAGCTCAATCCTATGCGACATCTGTGACGACTACGACGGCAGCATCTGTAGATAGTGGTCAATTAGCACAAGCTCAAAAGATGCGCGAAGCGGGTATGATTACTCAAAAAGAATATGATCGCATTGTAGAGCGGTCTCAGCCACAAACTACGACGGTAACAACTGGTGGCGGCGGTGGTGCCAATACGGCAGCCATCCAAGCTCAAATTGCTCAAGTATCTGCACAAATGGCAGCATCTACAATCGTAGCGCCTATAGCTGGTACAGTGACTGCTATTTACAATGAAGACCGTCAAATGGCCATTGCAGATCGTCCGTTCATGATGATTCAGCAATCTACACCAATGGTAGCTTCCCTTAGCATCCCTCGTGATGCGGCGATGAAATTGGGTACACCAGATGCTAAAAAGGGTATTAAGGTACTCCTCAAGGTAGGTGACCAAGAGTTACCAGGTGAATTGACATATGTAGATGTGACTCAGCCAGAAAATGTGCCAAGCGTTCTTGTGAAAGCTACTTTCAACAATGACAAAGGCCTTATCAAGGCTGGCGAGTTCTATACGCTCATCATCGAGTCAGATATAAAAGCGAAGATGCTCACTGTACCAAGCAAAGCGGTTCGCGAAAACCAAGACGGCAAATATGTATATGTATTGACTGAAAATAATACGGTTGACGTACGTGTCGTTGAGGTCGGTATGACAGAAGACGATAATGTAGCAATTATTTCAGGCCTAAACGAAGGCGATAAGGTAATTACAACCGACGGAAACTTTGAATTAGGCGAATCTGTTAAATTATAATGAACGACCATGTGGTTATAGGTACCCATGGTAAATACCTCGACCGAGGAATTTGATAGGAGGGATTATTATTTTAGAATTTAAACGTTTTGAACTAAGAGACAAACCATTAATCGACAAATATTTTGAACAACATCATTATGAAGCATCTGATAATTGCTTTACTACATTATTTATGTGGCAAGATGCGTATGGTATTCGTTGGGCTGAGGAAAACGGTGTATTGTACATCCAAGGTGGCGGTAAACGTGAACCATTCCTATTGCCTCCGTTTGCCGGTAAAGATGCAAAGTTCCTAGATGGTTTGTTACGCGCTAAAGAATGGTTCGTAGAAAATAATTTGCCATTCCGTTTCAAAGGTATTAGCAAAGTTGTAAAAGAGCGTATGGAAGAGTTATGTCCTGGTCGTTATGAATTTACACCTGACCGCGACAACTACGAATACATTTACAAATCTGAAGATCTTATCAACTTATCTGGTAAGAAGTTCCGTCAAAAGAAAAACCATTTGAACCAATTCCGCATGCAATATTCTAACTATGAATATATGCCAATTACAGAAGATATCATTCCATTGTGCCGCGAAACAGCAGCATCTTGGGTAGAAACTCATCATGAAGAAGGTATCGAAGATGAATTGGTTGCTATTAACTTATTATTCGATAATTGGGAAACACTAGGCCTTAAAGGTGGCGCCATCAAATTGTTTGGCCGCGTTGAAGCTTTCAGTATCGGTGAATTATTGAATGATAAAATGGCATTGATTCACATTGAAAAAGCAAATCCAGATATCCGTGGTTTGTATCAAGCAATCAATAATGAATTCATTCGTCATGAATTTAGCGAAGTAGAATTCATCAACCGTGAAGAAGACATGGGCTTACCTGGTCTTCGCCAAGCAAAAGAATCTTATAATCCAGATCATTTTGCTGAAAAATATGACGCAGTATATGCTAATGAAGCAGATAATGCAACAGGCGGTAAATAAAAATCTGAGCTATGAAGCCGATGTGCTTCATAGCTCATTTTTGTTATAATAGAAGTGTTAGCCTATCTATTTGATTATATTTTGTATCATCATGGTGATGCCACAGATAGAGCGTGGTTTTTATACTATAACGAGGATATACTTATGGAATATAGAATTGCAACGGCTCAAGATACGCCACATGTGGAAAATCTATGGGCGTACTGCTTTGAACCAAAGGAAGATCCATTCTTCCAATATTACTTTACAAATTGCTATGAACTAGAAAATACAATGGTTGGTCTTGAACAAGATCAATTATTGAGTACCGTTCATTTGCGTCAATATAATATCAATGTTCGTGGTGCTGTATTGCCTACAAGCTATATGGTTGGTGTAGCCACACATCCAGCGGCTCGTCGTGGTGGCGTAGGTGGTGCGTTGTTAAAGGCTTCTCTTGAAGAACTTCGCAATCGAGGTCAAGCATTGACGATTTTGATGCCTTCCAAGGCTGCATTCTACCAACAATATGGTTGGGAACTCTATGCTCATCAATGGGTGAACGCTATGTCTCTTGAGGACTTGCGCCCTATGACTGATAAATCCTTGAGCTTTGGTTTACTTAACAGCGTTGACCAATGGACATTGCTTGATCCTGTATATAAAACATATACAGCCCGTCTTTCTGGTTATGCAGAGCGCGGTGAAAAGGAATGGAAACGCTTGCTCGGCAGCTTCTTTGCGGAAGGCGTGAATATCGCTGTAGTGCGCAATGATGAAGGGAGTATTGAAGGCTATGCGGTATATCGCTTAGGTCAACCAGAAATTCCCGTATCCGAATTAGTCTATACTACACGTCGTGCACAACGAGCATTGTTGAACTACTTCTATAACCACCGTTCTCAAGGTACTACTATTCGTTGGAATGAGGGCCTTCATGATACATACTATCGCTTCTATCCAGATGGTAAAAGCGGACATTCCACAATGCCGTACATGATGAGCCGTATTGTGGATGTGAAAACTGCTTTCGAAGCCATTCCTGTAAACCCAGAGGCTTTGATGATGCCTATTACAATGACCTTTGGTGTAAAAGATAGCCTTTGTGAGTGGAATGAAGGGTGCTATGAAGTCCAATATGGCGGTGCATTGACACCATCTGTTAAAAAGGTGTCTGACACATTAGATGGGGACGTAGATATTACTGTTGAAGTCGGTGCTTTGAGCCAACTCTTAATGGGCACATTAACCGCTCGTGATCTTGCTTTTGAAGGTAAACTTTCAGCTAATGAGGAATGGCTAGAATTCTTCGATATTCTCTATCCTGAACAAAAAACATATATTAACGAATGGTGGTAATATGAGCTGGAAAACGTATACGGTGAAAGAACCGACAGAATTGACGGTCTCTAAATATGTAAAGGAACGCTTTTCATTATCCTCTCGAGATATTCAAATGATGTTCCGCAAGAAACGGGTGAAAGTAAATAGCCGTGTAGCCCATTCCCAGCGTTCCCTCAAAAAGGGTGATGTATTAACATTGGAACTACCACAGGATAAAGACTATGGTGTCGATGTAGAGAAAGGGCCTATTACCGTGCTCTACGAAGATGCTCATACCTTGGTGGTTAATAAAGCTCCATTCATGCTTGTTCATCCTGCAGGACAAACTAAATATGGTACATTGAGTAACTATGTGGCTGGATACTATGCGAAAAAAGGTGTAGTGCATAAGGTGCGTCCTGTACATCGCCTTGACCGAGATACATCTGGTTGTATTCTCTTTGGTAAAACAAAGGAAGCTCAGCAATATTACACTGATGAATTACAAGCTGGTCGTATCGATCGCATCTATACTGGCCTTGTAGAAGGTCGCATTGACTCAGATGGTGTTGTCGATGCACCTATCGGTGTAGATCCAGTATTTGATAATCGTCGTGTTATCGATGAATTTGGTCAACCAGCTCAAACGGAATATACCGTTCTTGGTCACGAAGGCGAACATACGCTATTGAAGTTCAAGTTATTAACCGGCAGAACACATCAAATCCGCGTGCACATGGAACACATTGGTCATCCTATTGTGGGAGATGCCATGTATGGGACACGCAATAAACCTTTTACACGTCAATGCTTACATGCGTCAGAACTCACCTTTGTACCCTATGGTAAGGACGAGCCTATAACGGTAAACTGTGAAGTAGGGGATGACTTTGGACATGAAAAGTAATAATTGCTTTTCTAATTTTCATCAATTATAATTTATATGATGATGTGGTCATAGAGCATGCCACGTAAAATAAAGAAAGCTCAATCGTTAGATGTGGTCACAGAGCGTGCCACGTAAAACAAAAAAAGCTCAATTGATGATTGTGTATTCGTGTATACAAAAAACAATAGTGATAAAAACGCATAGTCTATGACTTAAAGTCATAGACTATGTTTTTTTTATATTTTCAATTCACAGTGGACAGGAGTATACTATGTATAGACAAAAATTCTATAGAATTTAAAACTTAGATGAGGTTATGGACGGTCACAGCCGATAATATCACTACAGAATGGATTCTTTAGAAGTAGTTTATAGTTTATACTTTCACCAAGACCGAACGGAACGATGCCGCAGAGCTTGGATTGATCAAGTGATATGAAGGAGTGCACGTTATGGATAGGAATCAGAGCACAATCGAGCAACAACGTCTAGATCAAGCTAGACTAGAAGCTAATGGTATGTACAGCAGCCAATTTGAAAAGGATGCGTGCGGCATGGGCTTTGTCGTTAATATTAAAGGTAAAAAATCCCACGATATTATCGATGATGGTTTGCGTATTTTAGAGCGCCTTGAACACCGTGGTGGTGCTGGTGCCGATAAGGACACAGGGGATGGTGCCGGTATTTTAGTACAAATTCCACATGAGTTCTTTAAACGCGAATGCGAAGTGCTTGGTATTAACTTGCCTGCAGCTGGTGAGTACGGCGTAGGTATGATATTTGCCCATAAATATGAAAGCCTCCGTAACGAGCAAAAACGCATTTTCGAAGAGGTTGTACGCGAAGAAGGCCAAGTTGTTCTTGGTTGGCGCGAAGTGCCAGTTGATGGTACAAAGGTTGGTAAAGAAGCAGCTGCTATCCGCCCTTGGATGATTCAAATCCTCATCGGTAAAGGCCCAGACGTAACTAATAATAAAGAATTTGAACGTAAATTATATATTATTCGTAAATTAGCAGAAAAACGCATTGTTCCATTGAGCAAGGAATTATCTAGTGATTTCTATATTGCATCCTTGTCCTCTAAAACAATCGTATATAAAGGTATGTTAACACCTGGTCAATTGCGTGACTTCTATCTTGACTTGAGTGACCTTGACTTTACATCTGCATTGGCTATGGTTCACTCTCGTTTCAGTACGAATACATTCCCAAGCTGGGCTCGGGCGCATCCTAACCGTTTCTTAGTGCATAATGGTGAAATCAACACAATCCGTGGTAACGTAAACTGGATCAATGCTCGTGAAGGTAAAGCGGAATCTCCATTATTCCCAGATATTAAAAAAGTATTCCCTGTAGTAGATGACAGCGGTTCTGACTCCGCTATGTTCGACAACACATTGGAATTCTTGCACATGACAGGTCGTTCCTTGCCTCATGCGATTATGATGATGATTCCTGAACCTTGGGAACGCAATAATCTCATGAGCCAAGAAAAACATGACTTCTATGAGTTCAATAGCTTCATGATGGAACCATGGGATGGTCCTGCCGCTATGGGCTTCACTGATGGTACTGTTATCGGTGGCGTACTTGACCGTAATGGTTTGCGTCCTGCTCGTTACTATGTAACAACTGATGATCGTGTTATTATGGCATCCGAAGTGGGTGTAGTAAACGAAAACGCTGAAAATATTCGCGCTAAAGGTCGCTTGGAACCAGGCAAAATGCTTCTCATCGATACAGAGGAACAACGCATTATTTCTGACGAAGAAATCAAACAACGCGTTGCTACTGAATTGCCATATGATGAATGGGTAAAAGAACATGTTATCCACTTGTCTGAAATTACGCAAGCTGATGAAAGCGATATTCCAAAAGTAGACGATTTGTTCAAAAAGCAACAAGCTTTTGGGTATACTCAAGAAGATCTTGTACGTATGATCGTACCTATGGCAAAAGATGGTAAAGACCCTGTAGGTGCCATGGGTGCCGATGCTCCACTTGCTATCTTGTCTGATAAACCACAATTGTTATACAGCTACTTCAAGCAAATGTTCGCGCAAGTAACAAATCCTCCAATCGACTCTATTCGTGAGGAAATGGTTACATCTACTCGTGTTATGCTTGGTAACTCTGGTAACTTAACAGATCCTAATAAAGCTGGTACCTATGCGTTGTCCATGCGTACACCAATTCTTACAAATCAAGAATTGGCGTCCATTAAGGCTCTAGACTGCCGTCGAATGAAATCTGTTACATTACCAATCCTCTTCGACCCAACTAAGGGTGCAGATGGCTTGCGTGATGCGTTGACTGAATTGTGCGAAAAAGCCGAAGAAGCAGCACGTACAGAGCAAAATGTATTGATTTTATCCGACCGTGGAGTTGATGAAAATCATGCACCAATTCCAGCGTTGTTAGCTGTAGCAGCTGTTCATAATCACTTAATTAGAAAAGTATTGCGCACAGAAATTGGTCTTATCCTCGAATCTGGTGAGCCTCGCGAAGTACATCATTTCTGTACATTGATCGGTTATGGTGTAACAGCTATCAATCCTTACTTGGCTCTTGAAACTGTACGCGATTTACAAGCTCGTAAACGTCTTGGTGATATTACACCTGAACAAGCAGAAAAGAACTACATTAAAGCAGCTGTAGGCGGCATTATGAAGGTTATGTCCAAAATGGGTATCTCCACAGTTCGTTCTTACCATGGTGCACAAATCTTCGAAGCTTTGGGCTTGAACACCAACTTTATTAATAAGTTCTTCGTAAATACACCAACACGTATTGGCGGTATTGGTCTTGTAGGCGTTGCCAATGAAGCATTAGCTCGTTATGACCGTGCTTTCAAATCCGACGAATCTGTGCTTGAACCAGGTGGTTGGTATGGCCCTGTAAAAGATGGGGAAGAGCATTTGTTCAACCCTAAAACAATTGATCTTTTACAAGAATCCCTTATCAACGGTGATTACGCAAAATATAAAGAATACTCTAAAGCGATTCGCAAAGATTACCATGTAACATTGCGTTCTTTGATGGAATTGAACTACCCAGTGGGCGGCGGTATTCCTATCGAAGAGGTTGAACCAGAAGAATCCATCGTAAAACGCTTTAAAGCGGGTGCTATGAGTTATGGTGCCATCAGTAAAGAGGCTCATGAAACGATTGCTATCGCTATGAACCGTCTTGGTTCTACATCTAACTCTGGTGAAGGTGGCGAAGACGTAGCTCGTTTCAAACCATTGCCAAATGGCGACAGCATGAACTCCGAAGTAAAACAAATTGCATCTGGCCGTTTCGGTGTAACTGCAAATTACCTCATTCATGCAAAAGAGTTGCAAATTAAATGCGCACAAGGTGCTAAACCAGGCGAAGGTGGTCAATTGCCAGGTAAGAAAGTATACCCTGAAATCGGGAAAGCTCGTCACTCCACTCCAGGCGTTGAACTCGTATCTCCACCACCACATCATGATATTTACTCCATCGAAGACTTGGCTGAGTTGATTTACGATTTGAAATGCGTTAACAAAGATGCTCGCATTTCCGTTAAATTAACATCTGAAGCTGGCGTAGGTACTATCGCTGCTGGCGTTGCGAAAGCAAAAGCAGACAATATCTTAATCTCGGGTTACGATGGTGGTACAGGTGCGGCAGGCCGTACATCTGTAAAACACGCTGGTGTGCCTTGGGAATTAGGCTTGTCCGAAACACATCAAACATTGATGCTCAACAGATTGCGTGACCGCGTTAAATTGGAAGTAGACTCCAAATTGATGACTGGTTTTGACGTAGCTGTTGCGGCTATGCTTGGCGCTGAGTTATTTGGTTTCGGTACATTACCACTCGTTGCTGTAGGCTGTAAAATGGCTCGTGTATGTAACCTCAACACATGCCCTTATGGCGTAGCGACACAAGATGAAAAATTGCGTGCTCGTTTTACAGGTAAACCTGAGTACGTAGAAAACTTGATGATCTTCATCGCTCGTGAATTGCGTGAAATTATGGCTCGCTTAGGCATACGCTCCGTAGCTGAACTTGTAGGCCGTATCGACCTTGTTCGTCAAAAATCTCAAGACGATAACTTCAAATTGTCTCGCGTTGACCTTAAACGCGTATTGTTCCACCCATACATCGATGCATCTGTAGGTCATATACATATGATTGACCAAGATCACGAATTGGAACGCACATTGGACATGTCCAAGCTCTTGCGTATGTGCCGTCCTGCCATTGAGGATCAAAAACCAATTCGCGCTAAATTGGCTATCAACAACATTAACCGTGTTGTAGGTACCTTGGTTGGTTCTGAGGTGACACGTCGTTATGGTGAAAGCGGTTTGCCAGATAACACAATCAAGTTGAACTTTGAAGGTTCTGCAGGCCAATCCTTTGGTGCTTTCATTCCTAAAGGCATGACATTAGAACTTGAAGGTGATGCGAACGATTACCTCGGTAAAGGCTTGTCCGGTGGTACAATCACTGTATATCCGCCTAAGAAATCCATTTTCGAAGCGGACGAAAACATCCTTATCGGTAACGTTGCCTTCTATGGTGCCACATCTGGTACAGCCTACATTAACGGTGTAGCTGGTGAACGTTTCGCTGTTCGTAACAGTGGTATCACTGCTGTTGTGGAAGGCTTAGGCGACCATGGTTGTGAATACATGACTGGTGGCGAAGTTCTTGTACTCGGTAAAATCGGCCGTAACTTCGCAGCAGGTATGTCCGGTGGCTATGCATACATCCTCGATTGTGATGAACGCTATGTAAATACAGGCCTCGTAGAATTACGTCCTGCTAATAATGATGACCTTAAACGCATTAAAGAATTAGTAGAACAACACGTATTACATACTAACTCCTCTAAAGGCCGTCACATCCTTGAAAACTGGAATAACTTTGTAAACAGATTTACAAAAGTTGTACCTGTAGCATATGAAGAAATGCACGCTGCTATTGAACGCTATAAAGAACAAGGCTTATCCTTGGAAGAAGCACAATTAGCTGCATTCAAAGAAAAATATGCAAAATAATTTCTAATCTAACTGTATCCTTTAGATAAGACATATGAAATGCCTCTATAGCTTTGACTATAGAGGTATTTTCATGTATAATATTTGTATTGCAATATTGGATCATGGCAGTTCTCGGGCCTGTGCAATGGGGGCCTGTGAATCGTGTCAGGACTGAGAGGTAGCAGCACTAAGCGGTAACCTTCATGTGCCACGGGGAACCCGGGGGCTGTCGTGATCGAATATTGCAAGGCGGCCTGTGGGGCCGCTTTTTTTATGTCTAATTTAGGATGAATGATACTTTATTTTGAATTATACGATGTTTTATTGTGAATCATATGATGAAATTTTGACTAGGCAATATCAGCATTATTTATAAGTAAATATATTACTTTCGTATTGGGAAAAGAACTTTATTAAGGAAGTCAGAATTTCATGAATATGGTATAATAAAGTATTGTAATTTTCGGAAAAAGGGGGTGTTCCAATGGCATATATTGCGTTATATCGTAAGTACCGTCCACAGACGTTTACCGATGTGGTTGGTCAGCATCAGGTGTCTGATACATTGATGCGTGCTATCCGCGAAGATAAGGTAGCTCATGCGTATTTGTTCGCTGGTCCGCGAGGGACTGGTAAGACGAGTATGGCTAAGATTTTCGCGCGCGCTATCAATTGCGAGCATGGGCCAACGGATCATCCTTGTAACGAGTGTAGTGCTTGTAAATCGATTTTGAGCGGTCAGTCCATGGACGTTCTTGAAATCGACGCTGCATCCAATCGTGGTATCGATGAGGTGCGTGCTCTTCGTGAAAGCGTCAAATTCATGCCGGTTGAAGGCCGTAAAAAGGTGTTCATCATCGACGAAGCCCACATGCTCACAACTGAGGCGTGGAATGCGCTTTTAAAAACTATCGAAGAGCCCCCGGCTCACGTTATGTTTATCTTTGCTACTACAGAAATTGAAAAATTGCCTGTTACTATCGTTTCTCGTTGTCAGCGCTATACCTTTAGACGCATTACGTCTGATGATATCGCACAGCGTTTATCCTATGTAGCGGAAAAGGAAGGCTTTGGTTTAGATCCTGCAGCAGCACAGCTCATCGCTGTCCATGCAGACGGCGGTTTGCGCGATGCGTTGAGTATCTTAGACCAATGTGCCGGTATGGCAACAGGAACTATTACGCCCCGAGTAGTAGAAGAGCTGATCGGTCTTGTTAGCAAAGAATGGATAATTCACTTCCTAGATGCGTTGCGCAACGGGGATGGTCCCAAATTGTTGTCCTATATTCACGATGCCTTAGCAGAAGGTCGTGATGCGACGCAGATTATGGAAGCCCTCATTCAGCACGTGCGGGCCTTATTAGTTGGTAAGGTCGCTCCTGATGCGGATGAGCTCAAGGTATACGATGCCTTTAAGGCTGAGTTTTTAGCTCAAGCTGAAAGTATCGATTTTAATGAGCTTAACCAGTATGTGCGCAGTGCGCAATCCATCATGAATGATGCAAAACAGGTGGATAATCCACGAACTATCATCGAAATGGGCCTTTTAGTGCTTTGTGCTAAAATAGGCTCTGTTGATGAAAGCTTAGAAGACCGTGTATATGCATTAGAGTCTTCAGAACGATCTGAACGAAATGATTTATTGAACCGCATGGCTCAATTAGAGCAACGCGGCCCAGCTGTCGCAACTGCACCTGCTTACGGTGCTAACTCCTTTGGACCGCCAGGTGGTTATGCCAATAGCTTTGCTCCTGTAGATAATGCTGCTGTACAGAATGCTTCCATGAGTAGTACTCAAAATAGTACTGTTGGTACTGTGCCGCCCCCAAGTGGAGTGGGGATGACCCCACCGCCAGCGAGTGTAGGCATGACACCTCCACCTATGGGTGCGCCTGGTAGTACACCGCCTCCTATGAATGGAGTGGGCATGGCTCCGCCTCCAATGGGCGGCGTTGGGATGGCACTACCAAGTACTGGAGGCGCTCCACAACGACCTGCTAGAAATCAAGCTAAAGGTCGTGGTAAAAAAGGTATTAGTACGCAAGCTATTATTAGTGATCAAATCTTGTCTGCTCAAGAGTATCGCAATGTACAGTCTAATGTCATTAAATACTTGAAGGACAGCAATCGCAATATGACCTCCACCGTCATCGGTCAAGGTCAACTTGTATACGTAGATCAAAGCAAGGCGGTTATGGCCTTCAAAAATACATTGCACCTCAATGTAATGACCAACGAAGTAAACTTGGCAGAAGCGGCAGATGCTTTCACCTATACACTGGGCTATCCGGTACATGTAGAAATCGTTGATGCCCTCACACAGGTCTATAAAGATTATAAAAAGGCCTCTGGCAGTACGACGCAGCACCAAGTAAAAGCGCCGCAACGACCACCAGAGCCAATGGTGGATGTACATACAACATCTGGGGCACAGCCGACACAAATGGATTTAACTAATGATGAGCAACCAAGTAAGCCTGATTCCGCAGCAGTAGATGCAGCAAAGGCTGCAGCGTTAGCATTCTTAGCAAAGAAGACGGGTGGTGCTGCTGTAAGCGCCTCAACTGGTGATGATATTCCAGTTCATTCCTTTGATGATGTGCCTGTAGAGGATATGGAGGAATCTTACGTATCATCCTTAGATGATATACCACCACACCCATTAGATAGCGTCACTGTTATTAGCGATGATGGGGAAGTCTTAGAACGCCCTATGGATAGCGGTGCACATATTGAGGTAGAAGCTGTCCCAAAGTCTGATGGGGGCGAACAACAACAGGGAACCCCTTATCAAAGTGATGATCATACCATGCTTTCACAAGCACCTATTGAAGTAGCGCCCATCGATAGCGTGACGGTAGCTCGTGAATATGCATGGGATCCAGAGCATATGACGGAAGAGGAGCGAAATAATCCTCTTTTGGCAGAAACATTAGAGAAACTATCTGAAGATCACGACATTATCGTCGAGGTCATCGAAGAATAAATTAATTAACATATGAGTATAGGACGCAGGTCCTAAAAGGAGGAATTACAATGTTTGGTAAAGGTATGGGCAATATGGCTGGCATGATGAAAAAAGTTCAAAAAATGCAAGCAGATATGAAGAAAATGCAAGAAGAATTAAAAACTCGTACAGTAGAAGCTTCCGTTGGTGGCGGTGCTGTAACAGTTGTGATGAACGGTGAAAAAATCATCGAGTCTTTGAAATTGAACCCAACTGCAGTTGATCCTGAAGATGTAGAAATGTTAGAAGATTTAGTGATGGCGGCTGTAAACGAAGCTAGCAAAAAAGTAGACGACCTCTTGGCTCAAGAAATGGGCAAAGTAACTGGTGGTCTTAACTTGCCAACAGGTTTATTCTAAATGACAAATGCTTTAGAACGGCTCGTAGAGCAGCTGCGCCGCTTGCCAGGTATCGGCTCCAAGTCGGCTAGACGCTTGGCCTATCATTTGGTAGAAATGCCGAAGGAAGAGGTAGACCGTCTCGTGGAAACCATCGTAGAAGCGAAGGGGGCTACGCGTCACTGTTCTATTTGCTTTAACTTATCAGCTCAAGACCCTTGTGAATTCTGTAGCAATCCAAACCGCGATCAAACGACGATTATGGTCGTTGAAACATCTCGCGATGTGATTGCTATCGAGCGCAGTGGTGATTATAAGGGCTTATATCACGTATTGGAAGGCGCTTTGTCCCCTATGGAGGGCATCGGTGCTGACGATATTCGCGTAAAAGAATTGATTGCCCGACTTCGTGATGGTGTCGTACAAGAGGTTATTCTCGCTACTGACCCAGATGTAGAAGGGGAGGCGACAGCTCTCTATTTGGCGCGTTTATTAAGCCCAAGTGGCATTAAGGTAACGCGCATTGCCCGCGGTGTTCCTGTAGGTGGCGATATCGAATATGCCGATGAATTAACGTTAGGCGGTGCTGTAGTGAACCGCCAAGAGATGAAAGGATAATATGGGAGCTTTATTAGCATCACCGATTATTTCGGCGGTTGTATCCGTTGCTGTAGCCTACATTGCTTTCAAAGTAGCATTTTTCACCATTAAACGAGTGGCTATGAATGCAGTAACTGGTATTTTGACGTATTTAGTATGCGTTCATATTCTCAATATTCCTATGGATATTGGTTTGGGCGTATGGGCTTTAACAGCAATTCTAGGCCCTATTCCAATGCTCATTGCAGCCGGATGGTACGGCTTTTTAAAATAGGAGGACCTCATGCTTATCAATCGTGAACAACAACGCGTTATTGATGAAGTTGAACAGAATATCCTCTTGTTAGCGTCCGCTGGGACGGGAAAAACGAATACACTTGCTTATCGAGTGGCTCACCTCATCGAGGGCGGCTATGCGAAGGCGGAGAACATCTTGTGCTTGACCTTTACGAATAAGGCGGCAAACGAGATGAAAGACCGCATTCAATCGCTCGTAGGCAGTCCTGCAAAGGCTGTGGAGGTTAGTACATTCCACAGCTTTTGCTTTTTCGTGCTCCAACAAGAGGGGAAGCGCAATGAAACCTTGTATACGGATGTAACTATCTTTGATGAAGAGGATTGCAAAGAATTGTCTGAACCGTATCGTCCAGGTAAATTGCGAGAAATGTCCTTTGCCAACATCATCGGCATGGTAAAAGAATATCGCTCCTTATATGGCTTTTATTCTGATGATCTCGTAGGCGATTATAAACGAACTATTGAGCGTTTACAAAAGGAACAACGTCCTGCTATTGAGCAACAGTTCTCTAGCTTTGGCAATGTTCTTTATAGTGAACTTCATGACTTCTTGAACCATGGTCACGAATGGATTGCTGCCTATGATGAAAGCTTAGCCTCCGTACATGGTCTAGATTTTACGGACCTTATCTGTGGTGTTCATCGTCTATTCCAAGACCCTGTAGTTCGGGAGCGTTGGCGTAGCCGTTATAGCTATATCTCTGTTGATGAAATGCAAGACACAGGTGTACTAGAGTACAAGGTACTTGAAATGCTGTGGGAAGGTAATCACGTCCTATTATGTGGTGACTATTTTCAAACCATTTACGAATGGCGTGGGTCTGATCCATTCCGTTTGCTCAAGCAGTTTGATGCGGACTTTAAGCCGTTAAAAATCATTTTCTACGAAAACTACCGCTCTAACTGGACGCTCTTTACGATGGCTTTCAAAACATTGCAGAATATGTTCCCTGATCTGGTAGGCTCTATCTATACGGAATTGCCCCGCGCCAATAGTGAAAGAAAGGGTAAGCCTGTTCTCATAAAAGGCTGTAAAAATAGCTATCTTGAGGGCAGATATATCTATGAAGCTATCTGCGCCTTGCCAAAGGATGCTAATATTGGCGTTTTAGTGCGGGATAATAAAAAGGCGCAACGGCTGAGCGACTCCTTTGAACGCCTCAACAATGAAAAGCCTGAAGACGAACGCCGTCACTTTATGATCATTGATGAGTTTAAATTCTTTAGACGCCAAGAAATCAAAGACGTTATGGCTTACTTTAAATTGCTTATGAACCCGAATGACTCCGTCAGCGCTAAGCGTATTATAAAACGCTATGTTGCCGGCATAGGTGACGCGCGTATCGCCGCTATTGAAAGCCCTGAAACACGTCAAGTAGGCTTAAAATTGACGGATTTTATGGATATGCCTATCTTTGAGGCAGAGCCTTATGCGAAGCTCGTCAGTGGGTTAGAAAATCATGAGGTTGTGGTGTATGACGTTGAAAGTACCGGTACTGATACGTCACAGGATCGTATTATTCAAATTGCGGCCATCCGCATCGATGAAAATGGACAGGTCCTAGAAACATTTGAACGCTTTATCAACCCCGGCGTACCTGTGGGACAATCCGAAGAGGTACACGGCTTCTCTGATGCGTATTTACAAGAACACGGCGAAGAGCCAGCTATAGTGCTACAAGCCTTTAAGGAATTCTCCAAGAATGCCATTATTGTAGGACATAATGTAAACTACGATGTGACTATCTTTACTAATGAATTGGCACGCCATAATTTAGGTAATCCAGAATTCAAGGCTATCTACGATACACTCGATATTTACCGTCGTTTCTATCCTAATTTGCCAAATCATAAACTGGGCTTCCTAGCATCAGAGTTTCCTATCAATCATGAGCCTACGCACAATGCGATGGACGATATCTTGGCTACAGCACAGCTTTTAATTTATGCAGTAAAAGAAAATATCGTGCCTACAACGACTGGTCGTATGGTGGCAATCAATAAGTATAAGGCTGCTTTCACCAATATTGCGTCCCAAATGGCAACGTTACGTAGAAAGGCCTATACGGAATTGCCAACGAAGTTATTGGCGTACATAATGAATCAAATGGGGGTTCTAGAATACTATAAATCCCATGGGGAAGCGGCAAAGGTAGAGCATATACGGGATCTATATCGCATCATGGAAAAACTAGATGCAGCCTATGAAGGGCCGGCTGGGTTAGCTCGATTAAATCAAATCTTGCAGATGGCGGCCCTTACCGCAGGTGAGCCCGCTCAACAGGTACGAAATGAAGATCGGATTCCTATCATTACCATCCACCAAGCAAAGGGGAGCGAGTTTGACCATGTATTCCTAGCAGGCCTTAACGAAGGTACCTTCCCAAGCCCGTTTGCCATTGCAGAAGGCCGTGAAGACGAAGAAAAGCGCTTGTTCTATGTGGCCATAACGCGCCCTAAGCAAGAGCTGACCATTACCTTTGAACAAACGAATATACGTGGTCGAGCGGTTCAACCAAGCTCGCTACTGAACTATATGCCACGAGACAATGAGCTCGTAGAAAGGAGATACTAATGGCGAGAAAAACACACCGTCCCGATGATATTTTGTGGACCGTAACTGCCGCAGATATAGACGCTGCAGGTAGTGAAAAACAGGATATTACATTAGGTGAAGTATTAAATACAAAATATCCTCGTAAATCCTTAGTAAAGTTATTTGAGGAAAAACTAATCCACATCAACGGCCATAAAGCGACGCCAAAGGATATTATCTCCGAAGGTGACGAGATTTGGATTGCCATGGCGAAGGAAAAAATAGATCACGAACCAATTGAAATGAATCTACATATCTTATATGAAGATGATGATCTCCTCATTGTGGATAAGCCTGCTGGTATGACAGTAAACTCCAAAGACCAAGTATCCCTTGCCAATGGTGTGGCTTACTACTTTAAAGAACATGGCATTAAGCGAAAGGTACGTTTCTTGAATCGCTTAGATAGAGATACAACGGGCTGTATTGTAATTGCTAAAAGTGGCTTAGCTCAAAGTCTTTATCAACAGCAAATGGATGATAATACCTTTGAAAAGTGGTATATGGCTACTGTGGAAGGCATCGTAGAAGCTGATGAGGATTCCTTGGTATTATCTATGGAACGCAGTGCTGATGGGATTCATTACGAAGTAAATCCTAAAGGAAAAGAGACTCGTACAGATTATTCCGTCCTATGTAGACATCAATCACAGCCTGTGGATAAGTCTGTGAATAAGTCCAAAAATTCTGTGGATATAGCATCAAAAAATGTGGATATAGAATTACAAAATGTGGATAAAAGTGGTCGAAATGTGGACAAATCTGTGCATAACTCCCCAGAATGTGGATATACAGAGGTTTTAGTCCGTTTGTACACAGGAAAAACACATCAAATTCGTGTGGCTTTCAGCCATATAGGTCACCCTCTCGTAGGGGATACATTATATGGGGCACAACCAACGGGGCAGCCGTTCCAATTACGTGCTCAAAAGGTTGTATTTACACACATGCGTACAGGCGAGCGTATTACGGTTACCGCATAATTTCCTCTAATTACTTTCATACTTATCACTAGGTAAGTATGAAAAAGTGCGTAATATGTATTACGTCTTAATAAATAGATCGTAATTTGTTAACAATAAATCTATACTATAGATTGTGAAGTCACAATACACCAAACACTCTAATTGAGAAATGAGAATTATTGATAATTCAGTAAAATCAATGGTTTTATAAAAGTTTTTCAAAAAATATAATGACAAATGATAATCGATAAGCTATAATAGGAATGTAAATAAATTGATAGGCTTCGATTTATAGCTTAGTGAATTGAATGTAAGAGGTGTAGTTTAATATGATTTTGCAAGATAATAGTGCAGCACGTAATCGGGGGATTACGCTTGCTAGTATAAAAGGTATTATAGGTAACGTCGTTCTCGTTATCTTTAAAATGATTGTAGGCCTTGCGTCTAACTCCATCGCCATCATCCTTGATGCGGTAAACAATTTAACAGACGTTTTGTCCTCTGTATTGACCATCGTTGGTACAAAATTAGCAGCTAAGGGGGCCGATAAGGAGCATCCATTTGGTCATGGTCGTATCGAATATATGACTACCATGGCCATTGCTTTCATCATCCTTGGTGCAGGCATTGGATCCCTCAAGGAATCTATTGAAAAAATTCTTCACCCTGAGGTATCTACCTTTGATGTTCCAAGCTTGGCTATTATCGCTGTTGCTATTGTGGTGAAAGTTGTAATGGGCCGTTATATTAAGGCGCAAGGTGAAAAGTATAAATCCGATGCCCTTGTAGCATCTGGTATCGATGCCCTCTTTGATGCGGTGATTACCTTTGCTACATTAGTATCTGCAGCTTTAGTATTCTTCTTTGACTTTGATATTCAAGGTTATGTAGGTGCCGCTATCTCTGTTTTAATTTTGAAAGCTGCTTATGACATTTTAAAAGAAATGTATAATCACTTGCTTGGTGTTCGTGCAGATGATAACTTAATTCGTGATATTAAAGAAACCATCGCTCAACATCCAAATGTAGGTGGTGTGTATGATTTAGTTTTGAATAGCTACGGTCCTGGTGAAACAATTGGCTCCGTACATATTACAGTGCCTGATACGATGACTATGGCTGATATTCATCCTTTGACAAAAGGTATCGCCGTTCATCTTTATAAAAAATTTGGTATTGCTATGACTGTTGGTGTATATGCTGAAAACCAACCAAGTGTGGAAGTACTTGAAATTAGACAAGCTCTTGATCAAGTTGTAAGTTTATATACTCATGTAGTACAAGTACATGCCTTTTACGTACACGAAGAAAAGAAAGTTATCTACTACGATATTATCTTTGACTTTGACGAAGAAGATCCGCATGGTACATTAGAAAAAATTAAAGCAGAAATGCAAAAACGCTGCCCTGAATATACACAATTTGCTATTGTGGATACTGACTTTAGTAACTAATAGAATAAAAAGGCTTCAACCAATAATCGACGAAAATGTTTTGACGAGAAGCGGTTGAAGCCTTTTCTTTTATAAGGTTAGAGATTTAGTTATACTATAGCTAAGAGCGAGGTGGTACTATGTTGCGATGGAATCAAATAATTAAGAATAATGGTCCTGAAAAATAAGATAGGCTTGATATTAAATAGCCTAATGCGTATAATGTGTTGTATAAAATATAATTTGTTTAAGGAATCCTATCTGAGGAGAGATATAATGAAGAAATTTGCTCTTACAACGTTAGCTGTAATGGCGGCCGTTGGTGTGTTGGCGGTTCAGCCTGCAGATGCGAAAAAGGTACAACAAGATCCTAGTATGGCAATTATTGATATGCCTATGAATGATGAAATTCAGCAAGTCAATGGTGTATCTAAATCTGCAAATAAAGAAACACAACGTTTATCTAATAAGTTAGCAGATGCTACAAGAGTGATGGTTAAGAAAAATTGGAAAACCATCTATATTAAAGCTGTACCTACAGGAGATAAATCAGCTGTACGATTCTATTACACAGATAAAAATGGTCAAGTATATAATGGCCAAGTCATTAGAAATACAGGCCTATCCAAAGGTAAATATATGACTGGTTCGTTGCGACAAGTTGAAGCTCTACAAGAATTAGTAAATCATTTACAACAAAATGGTCAAGAGGTACCATCCTCCATTGATCTTATCATTACCCAAGGTGGATATCGTACTAAGACGATCTTTAATTATGGCGAAGATACAAGTAATTTACCTGCTTATCAACAACAGTATGAACAACAAAACTTCCCTACTATGAAGTAAGAGAAAGGCCCGTGCATAGCACGGGCTTTTTGTGTTAGATTATGTAATCGTCAGAATCTTCTTTTTTAGGTTTTTTGTAAATTTCTTTTACACCAGCCATCTCGATAAGTTCCTCACTGAGAGCATCTTCATCATCTGTATTAAGCATGGAGTAGAAGGCCCAGAGAATAACGAACCAAATTGGTGTAAACAAGAGGGCAATTCGAGTGTCTTCGTTTAAGGCGAGAATACCTAGAATGAAAACAAAGAATGCAAGGATGATGTAATTCATCACTGGGAATAGAGGCATTCTAAATTTAGATTGTGCCGCTAATTCAGGATTTTTCTTGCGATATTTAAGGTGACAAATAACCATCATTGCCCAAATAAATATGAAGCAGAATGTAGAGATAGATGTAATCATAACGAATACTGCTTCTGGCATTACATAGTTGAGTACAACTGTAATTAATAGTACTGCAGCGGAGAAAATAGTTGCTTGGTATGGTACACTGCTGTGTGTTAAGCGACGCATAGAGCTTGGCGCATGACCGCGTTTTGCAAGGGCATAAATCATACGGCCTGTACTAAAGATACCAGAGTTTGTAGCAGATGCAGCAGATGTAAGAACTACGAAGTTTACGATGCCTGCAGCTGCTGCAATACCAACTGCTGTAAATACGGCCACAAATGGGCTAGCAGATGGGTTGACGGCTGTCCAAGGATAAATGCTCATGATGATAGCCAAAGAGCCCACATAGAACAAAATAATGCGTAATGGAATATTGTTAATCGCCATAGGGATAACCTTTTCAGGATCCTCTGTTTCACCAGCTGTTAAACCTACGAGCTCGATACCTGTGAAAGCGAAAACAACCATTTGGAATGATAAGATAAAGCCCATCGTTCCGTTCGGGAACCAGCCCCCATAATTCCACATATTACTAAAGGCGGCAACGCCTGCATCTGTAGTAAAACCTGTGACAATCATGATGATACCGATGATAATGAGGGAGATGATGGCAATTACCTTAATCAAGGCAAACCAGAACTCCATTTCACCGAAGTATTTTACGGCTGTTAAGTTCATTAATAGCAATGCCACTAAGACGACAAGGGCGGGTATCCATTGAGGTAGCCACGGTATCCAAAACTGCATATAGAGGCCTACGGCTGTTAAATCGGCCATGGCTAGTGAAAGCCAACAGAACCAGTATGTCCACCCTGTAATAAATGCTGCTCGATCACCTAAATAATCCTCGACGAAATCGATAAAGGAGTGGTGATTCAAGTTGGATAATAACAATTCGCCTAATGCTCTCATGATGAAGAAGCAGATAATACCTGTAATAAGGTAGGCGAAAATAATGGATGGACCTGCCAAGTGAATGGCACGACCGGAGCCTAAGAACAAGCCTGTACCGATGGCACCGCCGATGGCGAGCAACTGTACGTGCCGGTTCTTAAGGCCCCGTTTTAACTGATGCGTATCAGACATAGTAAAGACCTCTTTTCTACAAACCATCTACAAATATAAAAAGCCATGGATGACCATAGCTTTTATAATCTATAGAATCAATAAAACTATTTTCTTATAATACAGTATCTATTGTAAAAAGTCAAATGTATTTATACAGTGGACACATAGGAGAAATAGTATTATTAATATACGAATAAAAGAGAAATTATTCATTTAAGAGAATACTTAGCCTTAAAAGATTTCTAAAATTTGCTATAATGATACATAGATTATTTTTTACGTAAAACTGTGGAGACTATTATGAGACGACAAGATCGCAAGGTTACAGATATAGATGAAATTAAGGGCATTTTAAATAGCACTCGTATCATTCACCTAGGCATGATGGATGGTGATTACCCTTACGCAGTACCCCTACATTTTGGATATGAATTTATAGATGAGGTACTTTATATCTATGTACATGGCCATTATGAGGGGAAAAAGTTTAGTTTGATTCAAGCGAATCCACATGTATTTATTGAAATTGATGGTAGCGATGAAGCCCTCGTTTCAGGTGGAGATATACCATGTAAATATAGCTCGGTTTACTCTAGTGTGATGGGGCGTGGAGAGGCTACCTATTTAGAGGCTATTGATGAAAAGTCTCATGGCTTACAAGTATTGATGAAACATCAGACAGGTCGTGAGTTTACTTTTACGGAAGCCATGGTAAACTCTGTGGGCGTAGTTCAAATTAAAATTGTCGACTATACGGCCAAAAGACGAAGACAACTTGAACAAGATGTTATTATGCCTCCATTAATTAAATAATGATACAACAATCCTATTGAACTCTATTATGATATAGCGTTCAGTAGGATTTTTTATATCGAACCTAAGCATTAGATACATTATTTGGTTATGACGATGCTTTCACAAAAGGAAAGATAAAAGTTTTATGAAGTAGCTGGAGCTACAGAATAGGTTTCTTGATTCTGATATAAATAAGAAAATATATCATTATATGTGTGAAGTATATTATAAAATTTTATAAGGCAGAGAGAGAATATGAGAAAATTAATATGTAACTCCATTTTGGCTGCTATAGCTGTTGGTTTAGTATCTATAAGCTATGTATCCGCAGATACTGTTGATCAGTCTGTATCGATTAATAATTCTGAGGTCACATCTAAGTCTAAAAATGTTACGCCAAACATGAATAATGCTTCTCCAATTAAACAAATACCAAGAATGCAATTAGTAGGCTGGCCTTTTATGACTCAAGACAGTGCTCGTAACTTTAAGGGGATAGCAGAGGTTACTCAGAAATTACCGTATGAGGCTGAGGCACCTAGTTATATACCTTATGGATATTAGCTTTATACAGCACGTCTTGATCGAAATGATGTGCTAGAGGTTGTATATTACAAAAAAGATGCACCTATCTATCAGGCTGGGAAAAAATTTATTACTAATGCTATGGCCTATCGAATGGGATACTCCTTGGATACCGTAAGAGATACAGCGTATATTCCTGCAGAGTATAAGGACTATGAATGGTCTGAGCAAGGTGAATCTGGCAAGGTGTATTATACAGGTAAGCCAGGAGTACAATTGATCCGTAGCATTACGTGGACGGAAGGTGGCATGGCGTACTCCTTATTCTTCTTAGAACCTGTGAAAGCAGTTGATGCTGAATTCTATAAGGAACATGTGGTACCTGTAAAAAATATAGATAGCTCACGTTATGAATTATTAGGAAACTATCCGGTTACGAAGATTTCAAACAAAACAATTGATGAATATAATAAAGAACGAATGATTCCTTAGCAGATAAACTGATGTTATACAAATTGTATCTAGAACAATATATTGTGTAATAGCGGTAGAATTTGTAATTGCTTATAAAGAGGAAAAAATATGAGAAAAACAATGTATAAGTCCGTTTTAGCTGTTATTGCTGCTGGGTTATTATCTGTAGGAATGGCCACAGCAGAAACGGTAGATACTCCTGATACTATAGATCAGGCTGGATCCACTAAAACACTTAAGCTAGGACATAATTTTAAAAATGTAGAGCCTAGAACTGATAGCTTACAGTGGCACTTTCATGATTGGCCTATAGAGAATACACAAGAGGCTCATACTTTTAAGGGAAATCTAATAGAGGCAGCGAAGAAGCTTCCATATGAGGCTGAGGCACCTAGCTATATCCCTTATGGTTATGAAATCTATACAGTGCGGCAAGACAAAAATGATGTATTAGAGGTTGTATATTTTATAAAAAATTCCCCAATATATCGAGTTGGGAAGAGAAACTCTGGTAGTATTTTCGTTTATAGAATGGGCTATTCAGTGGAAGATGTAAAAGATGTACCGTATGTTCCTGCTGAGTATAAGGACTTTGAATGGTCTGAACAAGGTGAATCTGGCGAAGTCTTTTACACCGGGGATCCAGCAGCGCAACTAATTCGCAGCATTACGTGGACAAAAGACGGTATGGCATATTCCTTATTATTCTTAGAATCTGTGAAATCAGTTGATGCTGAATTCTATAAGGAGCATGTGGAGCCTGTAAATTATACGGCTATATAAATATACGATATTGGAAAAGCGGAAACCTGTGTAACCGCTCGAAGAGGAGAGAATATGAAGAAAATAATAACATCTGCTGTTTTATGTGCCGCGATGGCTACGGCAGTAAGTACCTTTGGGGTGCAGCCAGTTAGTGCTACATACCCGTTAATAGATAAAAATGGCAATACCGTTCCTGTTGAACGAGATGTAGATATAGATAATAAAAAGCTCATCGATGATAATAAAAAACTCGCTGATCGTTATCGTTGGTATGATCAAGTTGATGATTATGATTTAGTTAAAACTAATATTGAGAGTACCGCGCAGGAATTTGGCTATCCTATACAAGTTCCGTCTTATATGCCTAAAGATTATGCAGTACGTGATGTAAAGGCCAAGGACCATGACGTATTAGAAATCGTTTATACAGAAACGGGCCGTGATGGAGAATTTGGTCCGAAGCTAACCTTCTCTAATACAGATATTGTATATCGTATGGGTTGGGCTATCGATACAGTGGTAACGCCTATATTAGAAAAGACAAATTACAACGCTAAGGATGCAGTTAGCTTTACTACCCCTAATGGAATCGCTGTACATACGTTAGGTTATAGTAAAGACGCTATTCAAATTGCTTACTGGGAAAAAGATAATAAAGTGTATATGCTCTACTTTGCTTCTTTAAGAAATCAAAACTTTGTAAGCAAAATTGTAGACTCTGTAGGTCCTGTGAGTAACGTAGCCGTTGATGATACTCGACTACGTGGTGACCGCAATGATGAGCAACATATTGAAGAACCTGTTAAACAAAAGGTTGAAATAGATTGGCCTCCTTATGAAACGATTGGGTTGCCATTGCGTACACATACGAATTCTGTGTGGCCTATACTTACCAGCAAAACCATCGGTCTACCTAGCGGTGTAATCAATGCATCTCATAAGGTGTCCTATGACGTATCTGTACCAAGTTATTTACCGCTTGGCTATACATACTATGCTACACATTTTTATGACAATGATGTATTAGAAACTGTATATTGGAAGCAAGGTAAAGAGTATCAAGAACGCAGTGGCCGTTGGGTAACTCATACGATGGTCTTCCGCATGAGCTACTCTATGGACACCGTATGGCCTGAAGAATATATCCCATGGGAGTACTATGACGTACAGTGGAGCGACTCCACTCCAATAGGGGAGGTTCAATATACAGGGGATGTAGATAAGGGCTTAGTACGCAGTGTTACGTGGTACAAGGATAATATGGCGTATTTCTTGTTCTTCCAAGTGCCTGTGAAAGCATCTGAAGCAGACTTTTATAGAAATCATGTAGTGCCATTAAAAGATATCGATCCAAGTCGTACAGACTTAATTGGTGTAAAAACAATTCGTTAATACTAAATAGTAATAAAAAAAGAACCTATCTCCTAGATATTTTACTAATATCTTTAGAGATAGGTTCTTTTAGTATATGTAATTTACATACAATTAGTTCTTAGCGTATTAGTGATTATAGCAATCAAATATTAGCTTTCATTAATAGCTTGATTATGAGCATACGTTAATTAGAAGAATACGTAACGGATGATAACGAGTACCGCCAATACGTACATAATCCAGTTAACCTCTTTTGCACGACCTGCAATAATTTTGAGTAGAGGGTATGCAATAAGACCTGCAGAGATACCGTTAGCGATGCTGTATGTGAACGGCATCAAAACGATAACGAGGAATGCAGGGAAGCCTTCTGTCCAATCATCGAAGTCGATATTTCTGATAGCACCTAACATGAGGGCACCAACGATGATAAGAACAGGAGATGTTGCTGCGTTTGGCACCAAGGATACGATTGGAGCCAAGAACAAGCAGATTAAGAATAATACGCCTGTTGTGACAGCCGTTAAGCCTGTACGGCCACCAGCACCTACACCTGCTGCACTTTCAACAAAGGCAGTAATCGTAGAAGTACCGAGCAACGCACCAGCACTAACGCCAATAGCATCGACAGTCATAGCTTTACCAAGACCTGGGAATTTACCAGATTTAGGATCTGCAATTTTCGCTTCCGTAGCCGTACCGATCAATGTACCCATGGAGTCGAATAATTCTACAAAGGTGAAGGAGAAGATAATCGTGATTAAGCCCATGTGGAGCGCACCAGGAATATCTAGTTGAAGGAATGCTGCTTTAGAGAAATCTGGTACTGCTAATACCGTGAAGTTCTCAGGCATTGTGGAAAGGCCAGTAGCATAGGAAAGAATTGTTGTTACTGCCACACCAATCAAGAGAGAACCTTGAATTTTACGAGCCATCAATAAAGCTGTAAAGATGAGGGAGAATAGAGCCAACAATGTTTCGCCACTGTGCAAATTACCAAGCGTTAAGAGCGCTTCGGACGCAGGGGGTACTAAGTTGCCGTGTGTTTGCACAACTTGACCTAAGGAGTTTGGAGACAAACTAATGGAGATAGCCATTAAGCCGGATAATTTCAAACCGATGATAGCGATGAAGAGACCGATACCAACGGTAATGGCAACCTTCATAGAGGCTGGGATGCCTTCAACGATCATTTGGCGTATCGACGTAAGTGTTAATACGAGGAATACGAGACCGGAAATGAACACCGCACCTAATGCTGTTTGCCAGGATACGCCCATACCGAGAACTACGGTAAAGGAGTAAAAGGCTAAGAGGCCAACCCCAGGAGCGAGGGCAATCGGATAGTTTACGAATAAACCCATAGCAATCGTTACAAGGCCACCACCTAAGGCAGTAGCGATGAGGACTGCATCTTTATCCATCCCTCCGAGACTAAGAATGTTAGGCGCCAAGAATAGGATGTACGCCATCGTGATAAACGTAGTAATACCAGCTAAAATTTCGGTTTTAACAGTTGTACCGCGTTCACTGAGTTGAAATAGTTTATCTAACATTAGATAACATCCTCCCATATGAAATTAAAAAATACCCAAATAAAATATTTCGATATATGTATAGTGTATCATATTTCCCACCATTTTTTGTATGAATTTGTGATATACTATAAATATATTATGAATGACTTAGAGGTTAACTTATGAAAATATCTACTAAAGGGCGCTATGCCTTACGGATATTGGCGGATATTGCAGAGCACGGGGTAGAAAAAAATGTACCAATTCGTGAGATTGCAGAACGCCAAGGATTTTCCGATAAATACTTAGAGGGGATTGTATCTCGCTTATCCTCCGCTGGCCTCGTTAAAAGTGGACGTGGTAAATACGGTGGTTATCGCTTGGTGAAATTACCTGCTGAATACAATGTATATGAAATTTTATATGCTGCAGAGGACTCCATTGCTCTCGTATCTTGCTTAGAAGATGATGTAGAGCCATGTCCGATGTTTAACGATTGCTTGACTGCTCCGTTGTGGCAGTACTTGCAAGATGAATTCCGTCATGTTATGGAACGCGTATCCTTACAGGATGTAATGGATCACAAGTTTCCAACGGAATAAATGAGAGAGTCGCGTATCATATGCGACTCTTATTTATATAGAATATAAAAGTATTTTCTATATACTTTTATATATGAAAGGAGGCAACGAATGAGTACCACTACATATGACGCTCGCGGTGGCATGCGCAATGTATGGATTATTACGGCGGCCATGACAGTGCTAGCCATATGTTACACTATGATCATTCCGTTTTTGCCTATCTATCTTTTAGAATTAGGCGTTCCAAAGGCTGACGTAGCTCTTTGGTCGGGTCTCGTTTTCGGTATTACCTTTCTCATTGCAGGCATTATGGCTCCTATATGGGGCAAGATTGCCGATAATAAAGGGAAAAAACGGATGGCCTTGCGTGCTGGCTTTGCCATCGCCATCTGTTATGTATTAATTGGCTTAGTTACAGACCAATATCAATTACTCATGGGGCGTGCCCTCGTTGGTTTTGCTAATGGATTCTATCCAGCGGCAATGACTATGGTGTCCCTTAGTGTTGATGAAAAACAGGTTGGTAGAGCATTAGGTATATTTCAAACCGGTCTTATCTTAGGCAATGTCATTGGCCCGTTTTTAGGTGGCGCCGTTGAGAGTGTTGTAGGGATGCGACCTGTGTTTTACGTATCTGGTATTGCTGTATTTATTGCGACTTTGGCCGTATTATTTTTTGTGAAAGAACCCAAATTACATGCTGTGGGTGCTGATGGAAAAGAACAAGCTGCTCACCATACCAAATCTACATCCTTACGTGAAGACTTTAAAGCAGTTCAACAACAGCCTGTATTAGTACGATTACTCTGGATATTCTTCTTCATGCAATGCGCTATTATGATGTTGCAACCTATTTTGGCCCTCTATGTAGGAGATATGCAAGGCACTATGGAAGGGGCGGCTATGATCTCTGGCACCATCCTTAGTATCGGCGGCTTAGCAGGATCCTTAACGACGAACCTATGGGTCCGTTTGGGTGAACGCCGTGGTTATTTTAAAACCATTTCCTACTGTATGATGGGAAGTGGTATTGTCCTTTTACTTCAAAGCTTGCCAGTAGGTATTTGGTGGTTTGGTGTGTTACAAGTCTTAATTGGTTCTTGTATTGTAGGTATTAACCCATCCTTAAGTGCAGCGGTAACCCTCAATACAGACCCCAGTTTTAGAGGCCGCATGTTTGGTATGACTACGACGGCTCAACAATTTGGGTCTATGGTAGGTCCTGTATTTGCAAGTATAGTATCCACCTATATAGGTATATCCTATGTATTTAGCATTACAGGCTTGTTATTGTTATATATGGCATTCCAATCTAGAAAACTATCTGCCAAGCACGAATAATACCATAAATGATTACTCCACACGATTATGTGTGGAGTTTTTATTTAGAGAGAGTAGATATACTTAACGGGATTGAATAATATGACCAATTTTAATAAGACCGAGAAAATGAGATATAACAAAAAATTATGTTAATCGTTAATCTAAGAATACATTTTTAGTGCATAATAACGGGCTTTCATACGCTTTTTGTGAATAGCAATCCAATATAGCCGGATTGATTGCTTTTACCAAAATATTGGTATATAGTTAGTTTAAGGTAAGTCATTTGTCTCACCCTGTGGGACGGAAAGGAGTTATTATGGTCCGTATCGGTCATGCTGTACTCGGCGAAAAGGGTACAAAGATATGTGTGCCTATCGTAGGCACAACAATGAAAGAAATTTTAGATGCCACTGCGGTTGCATGTAATACACCGTGTCAGGTAGTGGAGCTACGCATTGACTATTACGAGCGGGCCTACTCCATTGACGCTATTATTGAATTATTAATGCTCATCAAGCCTCAATTAAAAGGTCGTGCCTTGTTATTTACATGGCGCACGAAAGGTGAAGGTGGGGAGAAATCCATTTCTTCACAAGACTACTTCACTATGTTAGAGCGCATCATTCCTACTGGATTGGTAGATGCTATTGATATTGAACTCTTCTTTGATCAAGATAGAATGCTCAAGACCATTGAGTTTGCTAAGGTACATGGCATTACAATTATCATGAGTAATCATGATTTTAATGGAACACCAAGTCATGAAGTTATTGTAAATCGTCTTCTTCAAATGAAAGAATTCTTAGCCGACGTGCCAAAGATGGCTGTTATGCCTAATACAACAGGGGATGTATTAACCCTCCTTGAAGCAACGGCTGAAGTTAAAGCCTTGTATCCATCTGACCCAATCATTACGATGGCTATGGGTCCACTAGGTGCTGTTACACGTACTGCAGGCGCTCTATTTGGTAATGCTATGACATTTGCCTCTGCTGGCAAAGCATCAGCACCAGGTCAAATTGATGTGCATGAACTAAAACGAATTCTTGATACTATCGACGTAGATGGTGTCTTCGATGAACAACAACATAAACGGGTAAAAGTGCATTAAAAAAAGTCGGCGAAAGCCGACTTTTTTATATGTTTTGTATTTCCTGTAATGTATTCATTTTTGAAGGTCGAATATAGAACACATATATATAATTATTTATAACCTTATATAGGATGAGATATTTTCTATGTGATAATTTTCTGTATTTTGTATCACTATTAATAATGGGATATCGTTCAGGAAAAATAGTTAATGAAGATATTTTTTCATAGATTAACCTTAATTCTTTTCTGATAATGCTTTGATCTATAAGCTGTTGTGCTAATGAAATTTTGAGATTTACTATATCAGATTTAGCTGTAGGGGTCAAAATTATTACATATCTCATTTTAATCTCCACACTTATAAATCTTTAAGGAGTTCATTAAAGACTTTTTCTACAGGTTCACCAATTCCATTTTCAGCCTGATTAAGACCTATTTCTATTCTTTTGTTGAACTCTTCTTTTGTCCATAAATCATCATTTATAGCATCAATCCATTCAGGGCGATGAATAGTCGGAGGAATATCTTTAGCGAATTGTATTTGTTTAGAAACTAGTGTAACAGTTTGTGATATGGTTAATCCCATTTCTTTTAAGATAGCTGTTGTTAGTGTCTTAACTTTAGGGTTTATACGGATATTGAGTATGCCTGTTTTATCAATTTTATCAAAGGATATTTCTATTTCGTTTTCTGTTGATGTTCCGTACGTATTTATAGTATCTGAGGCCTTTAATGTTCTTCGAGGTTGTTCGTAGGTGCTGTCATTCTTGAGTGTACTTGGCGTTGGTGTTTTTTCGGTAGGAGTTGTTGGTAAAGCAATGGCAAATGGGATACGACGTTCTTTTATAATTTGACGAAATAGTGCGTCTAGCATAGAGGTGTAGGATAGGCCCTGTGCCTTTAATATGCTAGATACTTCCTGTTTTAGATCTTCGTTGATGCGGACTTGTAGGTTTACTGTTTTCATAGTATCTCTCCTAGTATTCTTTTGGCTTGTGACTGTAATTCGTTGGTCATATTATTGATTTTATATTAAAAGTTTGTTAAGCTAATTAATTCCGTTTGTAATTACATTGTAATTGCACATGTGGATTTTTACAAATACATATAAAACATAGGGGAAATAAAAAAGCAGTAGTAATCCTAAGGATAGCTACTGCTTTTCAGTTTATATCATTGATGTCATGATATGAGTTTTAGTTTTATCTAGAAATACAGATGTAAAGTATTTTACAAATTTGATATATAAGCTCTTACAATAAATTTGCCTCAAAGTCTTCTAGGATAGTCGCCACTGTTTCTGGTGCATTGCGATTATGTTTTACGATGCATTGAGCGAAGCTTTCATACATTGGTGTACGCGTTGCTTCTAGTTCGCGTAAGCGTTCGATGCCACCACTAGAGAGAACACGACCAGAGGTAGATAGGTTTTCTACTGGTTGTGTTAATTGGTAGATACGACCGTTTTGGCGTAAGTGTGCGAAGTTTTTAGGAACTGTTACACAGCCGCCGCCAGTGGAAATAATAAGACCTGTTTGGGTACCGAATTTTGCAATCATTTCCGCTTCTTTTTCACGGAAGGCTGGTTCCCCTTGTTCTGTAATGTATGTGGAAATGTTTCCAATTTCTTTTTCTAACTCATGATCCACATCAACGCAGGTACGGCCCATTTCTTCACCGAGCGCTTTACCAACTGTAGTTTTTCCTACGCCAGGCATGCCGATGAGGATAATGTTTTCCTTTTCACGGCGCATATCTCGCAAGATTTGCTCGATTTCCTTTGTGCCAAAGCTTTCACCTTGGAAATGGTTAGCAGCTTCAACGCCTTGAGCCACGAGGAATGGCAAGCCATCACAATGAGGAATTTCCATCATTTCTGCTTGTAACAACAAAATCGTACGGCGTGGATTATAGATGAGGTCTACAACGCCTTCTAATTTGGAGAATTGTGTAATATCGATAAGATTAGCTGGATTATGAGGGTACATACCGATAGGTGTGCAGTTAATAATAATCTGTGCTGTTTCGTAGTAATTAGGCGCATCACCATAGAATGGTGCGGTCTTACGAGAGAGATGAACTATGTTCTTAGCTCCTAAGTCTTCAAGAGCTACGTGAACGGTAGCGGAGGAAGCGCCATCGCCAAGGATAATACATTCCTTGCCAGATACATCAATGCCAGCATGTTGTAGAGTAAACACGAAACCATCGTAGTCAGTATTATAGCCGTGCCATTTACCATCTTTGCGAACCATCGTATTCACACAACCGATGCGTTCTGCACGAGGGTCTACTACATCACAAGCTTCAAGGGCATTTACCTTGTAAGGAATAGTGATATTGATACCTTGTAATTCCTGATCCGCGAAGAACTCTTGTAGTTGGCTCGGTTCGCGTTCAAATAATTCGTAATTTGTATTCCCTAGTGCACTGTGAATGCGAGGGGAGAAGCTATGGCCTAACGTACGGCCAAGTAAACCAAATTTCATAGGACCTCCTAGGTCAATATACATAGAATGGCTAATAGGCTGGTACCTATTAGCCATTGAAGTTTTATAACTATATGTATTGTACTATATATGTTCTTATAGAGACTAGTACATATAAGTATATTAGTTTTCAGGGTAATTGCCTAGTAAGCGGAATTTATCTTGTGATGTGTGTAGCTCTGCTAGAACAGACAATACCTTAGGATCTGCTAGGGATGCTTCTAAGTCGAGGTAGAATAAGAACTCAAAGTTATGGCCTACAATCGGGCGAGACTCGAGTTTGGTAAGATTTACGCCGATATTTGCAAACTTGGTAAGTAATGTACCAAGGCCACCTGGAGCGTGGCTTGCTGTAGTTACCACGGAGATTTTATTAGCCCCTGGGTATACATGGAAGTCCTTGCTGATGCAGATAAAGCGCGTATAGTTGTTATCGCTATTTTGGATATTGCGCATCAATGGAGATAAATTATATAAATCGGCACATTGAGGAGCTGCAATAGCTGCCACACCTGGATCGTCACTAGCTGCTACGAGCTGTGCTGCACGAGCCGTGTTATCGAAGGAGCGCAATTCTACGCCTTCTAATTTTTCTAGGAAGTGGCTGCATTGGCCCAATGCTTGAGGATGGGAGATGATAGTGTGAATATCTTCTAGTTTTGTGCCTTTTTTCACGAGTAAATCGTGAGAAATCCATAGGCGAGTACCGCGTACGATATAGCATTTACGATCTTCTAGAAGGTCATATACTTCTTTTACAGAACCATTGGAGCTGTTTTCGATAGGTAATACGCCGAATTGACATTCTCCAGACTCAACAGCGTCGAATACAGCACGGAAGCCTGTTACATAGTGAATTTGGCTGAGTGGTAATAATTTATCGCACGCCACTTGCGCATTACTACCGAAGACGCCCGCACAAGCTACGCTGCCACGTTGTGGAGGTAGTGTAGGGGACTGCTCAATAGCCTTTTTCATTTTAACAGTGAACTCATTATCTTGGAATAATTGTTCAGACTGATATGTACGGCTCAAGCTGAATAATGCTTCGAAGAAACGGCGTGCGTATAGGTCGAGGTCTGGGCCTGCATCTCGAGTTACTTTGTCGAGGATATCTCGTTCTCGTTTGGCATCGTAAATAGCCTTGTTCATTTCTTTTTTCGCTGCCGCAACATCCTTGGAGAGTTCCATGCGCTCTTTGAAGAGGGCGAGCATTTGGTCGTTTATATCGTTAATCTTAACGCGTACTTCATCTAAGTTCATGGTCAATATCTCCTAAGAAATCAAGAATAACAAGGGCTGTAACAGCTTCGATTACAGGTACTGCACGAAGCGCTACACATGGGTCGTGACGACCTTGGATTGTGAGCAATGTGTCCTCTTTTTGTGAAAGTGACACAGAATGTTGTTCTTTATAAATAGATGGTGTTGGCTTGATGCCCACTTGCATAACGAGTGGTAAGCCATTGGTAATACCACCTTGAATACCACCGCTATTATTCGTTGTCGTTGTAATCTTGTCGCCGTCCATGGTGAAAGCGTCATTCACTTCGGAACCAAGCTTAGCACACATGTCAAAGCCTCCACCGAAGGATACGCCTTTAATGGCAGGGATTCCAAAGATAACACGAGCTAAGCGGTTTTCGATGCCATCAAAGTTTGGATTGCCAAGGCCAATTGGTAGTCCTGTAGCAACGACTTCAACGATACCACCGGTAGAGTCGCCGTCTTTTTTGAGGTTCATAACAAGGGTTTCTACTTCGTTACGTTTTTGTGGATTAACCATAGCAATTGGCTCTGTAGCGATGCTAGCTAATGCTTTCATATCTGGGTGAACCATGTTGATAGGAGTATCTTGAATCGTTCCCACTTGTTTTAAATGGCCGTGGATTTCAATGCCTTTTTCACGTAATAGTTGGATAGCGATGCCACCAGCTACGCAAAGCGGAGCTGTAAGGCGCGCTGAAAAATGGCCACCTCCGCGCATATCTACCTTGTCACCGTAGCGCATGCGAGCTGTGAAGTCCGCATGAGATGGGCGAGGGATATCACGTAAGTTATTATAATCGCTAGAGTGTTGAGATGTGTTGCGGATCATAAATGCCAATGGAGAACCACTGAGCATGCCGTCTACCATACCTGCTAAAAATTCAGGTGTATCGGCTTCCTTACGTTGTGTTGTTAATTGATTTTGCCCTGGCGTACGGCGCTTTAAAAAAGCTTTTAACTCATCGATATCGATGGTATGTCCACAAGGCAGACCCTCTACAATACCGCCAATGGCATACCCATGAGAGGCGCCAAAGGTAGATACCTGTATGGTTTTACCGAAATTAGATGCCATTATATTAACTCCTACTATATAGTATGTACTATTTCTATTATCTATTAGATTAAACCAGATACGATTAGAAATCTAAACTGGTTGTGCATTACCGCCCAGTAAGTTCCAGTCCTCAAAGAAGTCTGGATAGGATTTTGTGATAGCTTCGCTATCTTGTAACGTAACAGGGTTTTCACTGATGAGGGCCATCAATGTGCCTGCCATAACGAGGCGATGGTCATTTACGCAATCGCCATGTCCACCTTTAAGTATACCACTACCGATGATGTATAGGTCATCACCTTCTTCGCACACTGTACCGCCTAAATCTCTTATGAGATTAGCAACAGCTACAAGGCGATCAGATTCTTTTAAACGTAGGCGAGCACCTTTAACAAAGGAACTTTCACCAGAAATAGAGCAAGCAAGGGCGGCCATAACAGGCAACATATCCGGCATTTGCTCTAGATCTGCATGGATTGGCTTGGAAGCGCGACCTGTGACCGTCACATTCATACCATCCCATACTACATCACAACCAGCATTAATCATAACTTGCATGATGCGGCGGTCAGCTTGTACAGAGTTTTTGTTCATGCCTGTAATCGTAATTGGTTTGCCCGTCATACCAGCGGCTACCATCCAGATTGCTGCATTAGACCAGTCGCCTTCGATTTGGTAATTATCACGACCTATGAAGGACGAACCAAATGGTACTGTGAAAGCCTCATTGATGTTTGTGTCTGGTAAAGTGTGTTCTACTTCGACACCAAAATCTCGCATTGTTTCAGTAGTTAGTGTTACATAATCGCTAGATTGTAGTGGCGTAGTAGAGGTAATAGTAGATAAGCCGATTTGAGGGGCTGCCAACAATAAACCAGAGAAGAATTGACTACTTACATCACCTACCATGGAGAAATTGCCCCCTTGAAGACGCCCCATCATAGTGAATGGTGGTTTATCTTGGGAGAATGTTACGCCGTGCGCTTTCATTTCGCTTAGCATAGGTTCTAGAGGACGATCTGGTAAACGACCTTTCGCATCTACATCTACATCATTACAGATGGATGCTGCTACAGGCAATAAAAGGCGTAATGTAGTGCCTGATTCGTGAGGTACTACATTGCCCTTTGCAGGAGCGGGGCCAGGAGTAACGGTAACAATTTTATTTTCATATACTACGTGAGCACCTAAGCCTCGCAAGGAGTCCATAGTAGCATCGATGTCTTTAGAGGTACGGCTTAGTAGTATAGTAGATGGAGAGTTAGCAAGGGCTGCACAAATTAATGCGCGGTGTGCATGTGCCTTTGCTGGGATGGACGCAATCGTTCCTGTAGGAATGGCGTTCGTTACGGAATGCATATAAATCTCCTTTAAATATTAGGTAAACCTTATATTACAAATAACAATTATACAGGTTGTAGGTGCTAGAAACCTTAGATAACTTAATCGTAATAGATAAGTTATCTTAATCAAGATAGGTTGCTAACTCCTCGTGGGTGACAACCTTGAGTTCGCTATGGCCGTAGCTTGTAGGAACTACGATTTTTATAGTTGATCCTTCACTTTTTTTATCGTGCTTAGCAGCTGCAAGAATTTCTTCTTTTGTTATGGTCGTAGTAGTTGGCAAATCGTGTGTTTCGATGAGGGCTTTTAATTTTTCTAATGCTTCTACATCTAATTCTCCATGTTTTACAGCACCTTGTGCCATGAGGACCATACCGATGGCTACAGCATAGCCATGGTGGACTTCAAAGTGGCTCGCTTTTTCAATACCATGACCAAAGGTATGACCGAGGTTTAAGAGGGCACGAACACCAGATTCACGTTCGTCTTGCTCCACGATATCCGCCTTTGCTTGAACGCAACGAGCGATAACGGTACTCACGCTATCACGATGCTTTATTAATGGCTTATGTTCGAGTTGGGTTAATAAACCTGGTACATCAAGGAAACCATATTTAATAATTTCTCCACATCCATTTTTCCATTCCATGTCTGGTAAGGTATTAAGCGTTGTTGGATCACAGAGAACGAGAATGGGTTGTTTGAAAGCACCCCACAAGTTTTTACCTGCTTCTAGATTGACTGCTGTTTTACCACCTACAGAGGAGTCTACTGCGGCTAATAGGGATGTAGGAACCTGTACATAGTCGATACCACGTAAGTAGGTAGCTGCTGCAAAACCTGCCATATCGCCTACAACGCCGCCCCCAAGGGCAATGAGCAAGTCTTTACGAGTTAATGATTGGGCTGCCATGTATTCTACTAAATCGATGAGTTGATGAGCGTTTTTGGAGCTTTCACCAGCAGGGAATACATAATCACAAACAGTATAACCCGCATGTTCCATATTAGCTTTCACAGAATCCAAATAATGAGGTGCCACATTGCTGTCGCTGACGATGATAACACGGCAATTTGGTTTTAATAACGGCTTAATATAATCGGTGATGCGTTGTAAAGCGCCTTCCTCGATGACAACGTCATACGGTGTGGACGCGTTAATATGAATGCGAGTCATAACAGTTCCTTTCATAAAAGAATAAGCTAGTACCTATTATAACGGATACTAGCTTATTTGTGTGCTATTTAAGATTATTTAGTGCATTCTACCAATGCTTGGCGCAATGCGATAATTTCTTTCATAAGGCTAGTGAATTGGTCTGGACGTAATGCTTGAGGGCCGTCGCATAATGCTTTGGATGGATCATTGTGAACTTCGATCATAAGGCCATCTGCACCGCCGCCTACGGATGCAAGGGAGAGTGGGCGAACCATACGACTCATACCAGCAGCGTGGCTAGGGTCCATGATGATTGGCAAGTGGGATAATTCATGCATCATAGGAATTGCTGTTACGTCTAATGTATTACGAGTTTTAGTTTCGAATGTGCGAATACCACGTTCGCATAATACAACTTGTTCATTGCCTTCGGACATGATGTATTCAGCAGCCATTAACCATTCTTCGTATGTAGCAGATAAACCACGTTTTAAAAGAACTGGTTTGTTTAATTTACCTACTTCTTTTAAAAGTGTGAAGTTTTGCATGTTACGAGCGCCGATTTGAAGCATATCTACATTATCGAAGTATTGTAATTGAGAGATATCCATAACTTCGGAAACGATAGGTAGACCTGTTTCTTTTTTAGCTAGCTCTAACAATTCCAAACCTTCTGGACCCATACCTTGGAAGGAGTATGGAGAAGTACGTGGTTTGAAAGCTCCGCCGCGAAGGATTGTGGCACCAGCTGCTTTACAAGCTTTTGCTGTTTCTAATACTTGTTCAGGTGTTTCAACGGAGCAAGGACCAGCCATTACTGCGAAGTGACCACCACCGATAAGTGCACCACCTACGTTGATTACAGAATCATCTGGATGGAATTTACGGTTTGCTTTTTTGTATGGTTCTTGAATACGAGTTACTTTATCTACGAAATCTAGGGACTCGATTTGGCGAGCATCGAGGGATGCAGTGTCGCCGATAAGACCTAAGATGTTGTAGCGAGCGCCTTCTACAGGATGGATAATGAAGCCTTTTTCCTCTAATTCACTGCGTAAACGAGATACCTCTGTTTCTGCTGCGTTTTGTTTCAATGTGATAATCATGATAAATCCTCCTTGTAAACTACAGTGAATAGTAGGGCTCACCATACGGGATAGCAAACAAAAAAGGGCTACCCGTAGTCTAATACGGGTAGCCCTTTTACTATTCTAAGCAACTAATAATGACTAAATCTTAATTAGCGTACCACAAATAGTTCCTTACCCGTACATTGGATAAAGAACCAATAAAAGTATTGTTTTGTAGCTAAGCTAATTTGGTTAGTCATCTTTGGTTGCTCCTTTCTAAAAATTATGGGTATAGTATAAACCCAAATGATAAAATTATGCAATACCTAAAAATGAATTTCATAGAAGTTTTAAAAACAATGTGCTTAATAAATTATTTGAAATGCAGATATAATAAGACTTTTTGTATAAAAATGATTTTTGCTATTCATGACTAAATTGTAGTATAATGAGTTTATAAAGAGAGCCAATCAACGTGTCGGTAGCGTTAGGCTCATCTAAAATTTGGGTAAAAATGATGCGCCTAACGTGTTAGAGGTCTAGCCACCTCATTACGTTAGGCGTTTTCATTACCTTACTTAACTAAGGCAATGATAGTAACTATGGATAACAAAAATAATTTTACACAAATAGCGATATATGAGTAGCAGTGGAGGCGATATGGTGATTCAAATTTTAGATCATATTACTGATGAAATAAAACAAATTCGTATCGATGTGTTTATGAAGGAACAAGGTTTTGAAGACGAGTTTGATGCAATCGATGAGACTGCAAAGTTTGTACTTTTATCCATAGATGGTAAGCCAGCTGGTACGTGCCGATATTTTCCCAGCGACGTAGCTGGAGATGCGCATATTGGTCGCATGGCGGTACGCAAGCTATATCGTGGACAACATTTAGGAACTAAAATTATGATGGCCGCAGAAAACGGCATTCGCCGCGATGGATTTAAGACCTGCTCCTTATCAGCGCAAGTACAGGCAAAACCATTCTACGAATCCCTTGGCTATAAGGCAGAAGGCGAGGAATACCTTGATGAAAGCTGTCCCCATGTGATGATGCGGAAAGTATTATAAGAAACTAGATACTAAATATAATAGTTTGTATTAGTTCAGTCAGTATATTAATATCCATATATTTCAAAATATGAGGTGAGAGTTTATGAAACTAGCGGAAGCATTACAAGAGCGATCTGATTTGAATTATAAAATTAGCGATTTAGAGCTTCGTTTGACTCAAAATAGTTTAGTGCAAGAAGGGGAAGCACCGAATGAGAATCCTGAAGAGCTTTTAAAAACATTAGATCAATGTGTAACTAGACTACAAAAGTTAATTGCAGATATTAATTTAACAAATTGCAAAACTATTGTAGAAGGTCGCTCTATTACTGAAATTATTGCGGAAAAAGATAGTGCTGCATTGCGTCTAAGTGCTTATCGGACATTGGCGTCTAGCGCAGGTAGTATCAATTTCCGTGCGAGAGGGTCTGAAATCAAATTAATCCCGACCGTCAATGTCA